>URVF01000213.1 GCA_900551185.1 uncultured Collinsella sp.
AGATCATGCCTAGTCTCGTGGGCTCGGAGATGTGTATAAGAGACAGCTCATCCACCAGGCTCGAGTCCACCGAGCGCACCACAAAGCCCAGCCACGAGATAATGTCGCGCAGGCGCTCGTCGCGCTTCTCGATGGGCACGGTGCGGTCGAGTGAACGGTAGGCCTCTGCCAGGTAACGCAACAAAATGCCCTCGGAGCGGGCGATGCCGAGCTTTTGGATATAGCCCTTAAAGTCGCTCGCGCTCTCCAGCATGTCGCGCAGGACGCTCTTGGGCGAGAGCTGGTAGTCGTTGGCCCAAGGTACTTCTTGGCAGTACTTGTCGAAGGCGGCATCGAGCAAGTCCTCGAGCGGCTTTTCGTAGGTGACATCCTGGATGCGCTCCAGGCGTTCCTCATATTCGACGCCGTCAGCCTTCATTTCGGCCATCGCGCGGTCGCGCGCGGCGCGCTCCTGCGCGCGCAATACCTGCTTGGGGTCCTCGAGCGTTGCCTCGACCATCGAGATCAGATCCATGGTATAGGTCTCACTCTCGGGGTCGAGCAGCTCCAGCGCGGCAAGCAAAAACGGCGAGAGCGGCTGGTCGAGCGCAAAGTCCTCGGGCAGATCGACCGTCAGTGCATAGTCGATGTCTGGCGCGGCGTCAGTCGGGGCGTCGGGCGCGGGCGGCACCTCGGTGCGAACGACGACGCCGGAATCGATGAGCGTGGCGAAGATTTCGTCGGCGCGAACCTCGAGCTTGGCCTTTTCCTCGGGGGTCTGCAAGCTCGTCTCGATGAGGTCGTGTACGCGGGCTCGGGCATCGCCGCCCTGCTCGACCACGCTAATCACCATGGAGTGCGTGATGCGAAGGCGCGGCTTGAGCGTCTCGGGCTGCGTCTCGATCAGGCGCTCAAAGGTCTGCTTGTTCCAGGTGACAAAGCCCTCGGGGGCCTTCTTCTTTTTAATCTTGCGGAGCTTCTTGGGGTCGTCGCCCGCCTTGGCCATGAGTTTGGCGTTCTCGATCTCGTGCTCCGGGGCCTCGGCAATCACCATGCCCTCGGTATCGAAGCCCGAGCGGCCGGCGCGACCGGCAATCTGATGGAACTCGCGGGCGCGCAGGCGACGCATCTTGTAGCCGTCGAACTTGGTGAGCGCGGTGAGTACCACGGTGTGGATGGGTACGTTGATGCCGACGCCGAGCGTATCGGTGCCGCAGATGACGGGCAGCAGGCCCTGCTGCGCCAGGCGCTCCACCAGCAGGCGATAGCGCGGCAACATGCCGGCATGGTGCACGCCGACGCCGCATCCAAGCAGGCGCTTGAGAATCTTGCCAAAGGCCGTCGAGAAGCTCGTTCCCTTGGCAGCTTCCTTAATGGCCTCGCGCTGCTCCTTGCTGGCGATGCCAAAATTGGCGAGCGACTGTGCCGTTGCAAGGGCGGCATCCTGGCTAAAGTGCACGATATAGAGCGGGGCCTCGCCGCGGCGCATGGCGAGCTCGACCGTGCCCTCGAGGGAGGTCGTCACGTAGTCGTAGCTCAGCGGCACGGGGCGCGGGGCATCGACGACCAAGTCGCAGGTAGCACCGGTGTGTTCCTCGAGTGAGGCGGCGATGGCAGTGACATCGCCGAGCGTGGCGCTCATGAGCATGAATTGCGTGTGGGGCAGGGTGAGCAGCGGCACCTGCCAAGCCCAACCGCGGTCGGGGTCGGCAAAGTAGTGGAACTCGTCCATGGCCACGCAGCCCACGTCGGCATCTTCGCTCTCGCGCAGTGCGTCGTTGGCAAGGATCTCTGCCGTGCAGCAGATGACGGGTGCCTTGGTGTTGATATGCGTGTCGCCGGTAATCATGCCTACGTTATCGCGGCCGAGCACCTGCACAAGGTCGAAAAATTTCTCGCTGACCAGAGCCTTGATGGGAGCCGTGTAGTAGCAGCGCTTGCCCTGCGCCATGCCCATAAAGAGCATGCCCAGCGCGACGAGCGATTTACCCGATCCGGTCGGTGTGCCTAAAATGACGTGATCGCCGGCAGCCAGGTCCATGAGGGCCTCTTCTTGGTGATCCCACAGTTCAATGCCGCGATCGCTCGTCCATTCAAAGAAGCGTTCGAAGGCTTGATCGGGCGTGAGCCACGGTTCGGGCTCGCTGCCGTCCTCGGGCTCCCACCAGGTGGGGGAGAGCGCGCCGAGCGAGCCAAACTCGGCTTCGGTTCCCGTGCCGCCCGAGAATGAGCTGGCGGCGCCGGCGCCGGAGACGGTGCTGGCGGCGGTATCTGTCGTGGTCTGTGCCATGTGGTTGCTTTCTCTCGCGATTGTCCGCCAACTATTATGGCGTAGCGGCGCATCGATGCGTTTGCAGGCAAGAAAATGCAGGAAATGGGCGTTCTGCCCGGCCGTTTGGTGCAGTTGCCAGCTAAGTGAGTAGACTTTTTGCGATGTCGCGAGCACATGGATTTTGCACAAGGGTTCTATCTGCGGTTTTAGTTTTCGTTATGCGGGTTGTGCTTGGCTATTGCAAAAAAGTCTACTCACTTAGGTTTGAGGGTTGTTTGCTGGCGCCTATTCGCGCTTATTTGCTGACGCCGCGACCATCAGAAGCCCCTAGGACTCTTGCGGCAGGTGCTTCTTGCCCTTGCGGGCACGGTTTCTGAAGTTCTCGACGGCCTCTTCCATGCCGAGAGGCACGTAGGTGAGCTCATCGAGGTTTTCGGGCAGGTAGCAGGCAAGGCTTTGCTCCTGCGCGCGGCCCGCCGCGAGCTGCTCTTCGATGGGTTCCGCGCCGGGCGTAGCGCAAATGCCATAGACGGCGGCGCCCATCTCGCGCGTGCGGCATTCATATTCGGTCTCGGGATGCTCGGGATGGTCGCGGCGGACGTCGTCGCTTACCCAAAGTGTATCGTAGCCCTGTCTCTTATACACATCTCCGAG
>URVF01000214.1 GCA_900551185.1 uncultured Collinsella sp.
GGCTCGGAGATGTGTATAAGAGACAGGCATTGACGTGGCTCCGTGGGCCATGGGCGGCACGGGCGTGCACAGCTTCGACCCACTGCAGCCGCTTGAGTGGCCCACGCGCCTTGAGGCGGGCACGCTCAACGGCCACGGCATCGCGGGACTTTCCGCAGGCCTCGACTTTATCGAGGCACAAGGCGGGGTCGAGGCGATTGCGGCGCATGAGCGCTCGCTTGCGGAGCGCTTCCTCGCCGGTGTTCGCGAAATCCCCGGCATTGCGCTCTACGGTGCGTTTGACCAGCCCGTGCGCTCGGCGATTGTCTCACTCAACGTGGGTGATATCGACTCTGCCGAGATTTCGGACGCGCTCATGCAAGGGTGGGGGATTGCGACGCGCCCCGGTGCCCATTGCGCTCCGCTTATGCACCGCGCGCTGGGGACCGAGCGCCAGGGTATCGTCCGCTTCTCGTTTGGGTATTTCAACACGGACGAGGAAGTCGACACCGCGATTGACGCTTTGCGCGATTTAGCCTGCTAGAGCGTATATACTTGCGGGACGGGCCTTTTGCCCGTCCCGTTTTTGTTTCGACCCGAAAGGTGTGCCTATGGCCTCATCCGCTCCGCGCGGTCTGCGCTCCGACCATGTCGTTACCGTCGGCATTGCACTGTTCTCGATGCTCTTTGGCGCCGGTAACCTCATCATCCCGCCGTTGCTGGCACTTCAGGCCGGCACGGCCACGCCGCTTGCCATGATTGGCTTTTTGATTGCCGCCATCGGCCTGCCTGTTATGGGATTTATTGCCGTCGCGCTCGCCGGCACGGCCCGCGAGCTGGCTGGGCGCGTGCATCCTAAGTTTGGCGAGTTCTTTGTCGCGGCTGTCTATCTGGCCATCGGTCCGTGCCTGGCCATTCCGCGTACGAGCTCCACGGCGTTTGAGATGCTGGTACCGTTGCTGCCCGAGGGTGTTTCGCTCGGCACGGCACGTCTGGTTTTTGCCATCGGGTTCTTCGTAGTCGCGTTTGTGCTCACGCTGCGCCCCGGCGTCATCACGCGCGTGCTCGGCCGCATTACGGGCCCCGCGCTCATTGCGCTCATCGTGCTGGTCGTGGGTGCCGCCGTGATCTCGCCGCTGGGTCCCGCTGCCGCGCCTCAGGCTCCCTACGATGCAGGCGCTGCCGTGCAGGGCTTTTTGACCGGCTATCAGACCATGGACCTGCTCGCGTCACTCGCCTTCGGCATCATCATCGCCGAGACCATCCACGAGCTGGGTGTTACCGATGACAAGCGCGTGGCCTTTGAGATTTCGCGCTCCGGTGTGATCGCCGGCGTGCTCATGGCCATCATCTATTGCGGCTTGGCCCTTGCCGGTATGCAGCTCGGCACCGTGATGCCCGACGCCACCAACGGCGCCGCCATCCTTGCCCGCTCTGCCTCCATGCACTTTGGCCTTGCCGGCACGGTCGTGGTCTTCGCCATCTTCTTCCTTGCCTGTATGAACGTGTGCATCGGCCTCATCAGCTGCTGCTCGCGTTACTTCTGCGAGACGTATGTGGTCGAAGGGGTAGCGGAGGCCTCCGAGGAGGCCATGCGCCGTCCCTTTGCGATTCTCGCCTTTGTGTTCGCAGCGTTTTCGTGCGTGCTCTCCAACGTGGGCCTCGACGTGATCCTCATGTTCTCGGTGCCTATGCTCAATGCCCTGTATCCCGTTGCCATTGTGCTGGTACTTATGGGCCTGGTGCACGGCTTTTGCGACGCGCACCCGCAGGTGTGGGTCTGGGTCGGCGGCGTTGTCGCGGTACAGAGCGTAATCACTTCGGTCCGCGATGCGTTCTTTGCTGGCGCGTGGCTGCCGTTTGATGCGTTGCCGCTGGCAGATATCGGCGCTGCGTGGGCGCCGGTTGCTGTGGTCGCGTTTGTGATTGGTCTGGTTCATAGCCAGTTTGTCGCACATTCGAGGAGCTAGGGTTTCTGCGCTTGCACAGGCGGGGAGTCTCCCCTATAATTTCCTTCGCTTTGGGACACGCAAGGTCTAGACCTTAGCTGCTCAACACCTTCGGGACGTGGCGCAGTTTGGTAGCGCGCCTGCTTTGGGAGCAGGATGTCGCAGGTTCAAATCCTGTCGTCCCGACCATATCTTGCGGGCGTAGTTCAATGGTAGAACCCCAGCCTTCCAAGCTGATGACGCGGGTTCGATTCCCGTCGCCCGCTCCATAGGATAGTTTTAACGGCTTTGGCTCCATTTGGCGCCAGAGCCGTTTTCATATACATGCCGGGGACCCCACATCCCCTTCTAAGTTGCGGTGAAATACGGACTGTTTTTCGGCTTTTATGGCCCATGTAGTCCGTATTTCACCGCAACTATTTGTAAGGTTGGATTTTGATGCCGTTGGGAGGGTCGTAGCGACCGTCTACCGAGAGTGGAAATATTATTTGAAGCTCTGACCTGCGGCGTCAAGCTTTTGGTCAGCTTTTGGCAAGGCCTGCGGACGGAAGCATGCTATAGCGTAATGGTATTCTCTCCGCCGTGATGGTTATGGGGTTGGCCATGCTCGATAAAGGCAAACATTTTCCGCAGTCATATGCAAGGATGCTATTCTCGGCCGTTGGAATTCATCAAGATGGACAGCTGCTTATAACAATTGATCCTTGGGATGAACGCCGTGCGCGCGAGCTTATGCAGGAAGAGCTCATGCTTCGTCTTTACAACCATGTGTATGCGGATCCGGTCTATTGGAATAATCTTGGGGTTGAAGATCGCATCTTTCAGCTGGCATCCGCTATTGCGGTCGTTGAACCGGATGCCGTGTTTTGTGGAGCAACGGCGGCACTGCTCTATGGCGTCGGTTCTGCATATTCCCTTCTCGACAAGGTGCAAGTGCTGTCTCTTATACACATCTGACGCTG
>URVF01000215.1 GCA_900551185.1 uncultured Collinsella sp.
CTCGGAGATGTGTATAAGAGACAGAGCAACAAGGCCCCCGAGCAGCTTATTAAACTGCTCGGGGGCCTTTTTAGTTTAAAGCGACCTGATGGGCGGTCTTTATACCGGCAGACAAAAAAGGGTACCGACCAACGTCGATACCCTTTACAAGCCACTATGTCAGCGCGCACAGTGCCGAGCGCACGACCCGCACGCCTACTTGCGAGAATTGCTCAGCTTATTGATCAGCGCCTCAAGACGCTCGCCGTCCTCGGCCGTCTGGGCAATAACCAAAATCGTATCGTTGCCGGCAAGCGAGCCAAGCACATCGGGCAGCTCTGCCGCATCAACGGCGGCGGCAATGCCGGAAGCCGTACCAGGCTGAGCCTTGATCATGACCAGATTATCGGTGCGCAGAACGCCCGTTACGAGCTCGGAAACCATACGCTGCAGGTGCAGGTCCTCTGCCAGAACATAGATGCCCTCAGGGAGCTTACGCAGCCCCATATCGGCAATATCGCGAGAGACAGTCGCCTGCGTGCAATCAAAGCCCATAGCGCGGAGCTCATCGACCAGCACGCGCTGCGTACGGACGTCCTTATTGCGCACAATATCTCTAATGGCATCCTGGCGCCCATTGCGTTTTTTAGCCATACAAACCCTCTCTCCAAAATATGGCGGAGACAATCAATCAGTGATTGAATAGTTTAACGCTATTTGAAGGCTTTTGTGTATAAGAACGCATTTCGAAACAATTCTATGCAAGTTTGTTACGAAATGAGCCGTTTAGGCGGTTTTTGCGCCCGTCCGGTTAAGAAAAGCTGCCAGATGCGTACACATCACGCAGCGCGCGGGCTTGGCGCTGGCGATCGGCCCAAACAACAGACCGAGCCCCCGATGGTTATCCTTGAGCGCGGCGACCATCTGACGGGTTCGAGGCGCTTCGAGCATATCACGCATGCGGGCGGAACGCTCGATTGACGACACCCCATGCGGGCTCAGACACAAATTCTCGATGCAGGCGACCAGTCCGGTAAAGTAGAACTTTTGGCTTGCTAGCTTGAGCCGACCACCGCTATCTGCTTCCGAGAGTGAGCCCGCAAGCTCGTCGAGCGCTCGGGTGTCATCGGATACCTTGGCATACATGGTGGGATCAAAGGCATCTGTAAGCTTGGGTGCCGCCGCGTGGAAACAAGCGTCGCCGCAGCCGGACACGCATCGTGCCTGCGAGAGCGCATATGCCATAAACTCAACCGTACGGTACGCCTTGCCGTGCGACAGGCATGCCTCAAACAGCGGACGGCTATACATCACGCCAGAGACTTGAGCAACCAAGCCGCCTAAAATCAACTGGGGCAGCCCGGTCACCATCGAAGATTTGCTATCAATGGAAATATGAGTAGCATCCAAGACGCGCGAATGGCGCTCTCGATGTGCATCATAGCGGTCGAGCGACACCGTGGGAAACACTATGTCTGCCGCAGTATCGCACGCGATATCGACCATCTTGGAAAGAGACTGCGGAGCAAACCACTCATCGGCGTTCATGGCGATGATTTGAGAGCCGCGCGAGGCAGCAAAACCGGCACGAAGACAAGCGCCGCGCTTCGCGTCCTCGACGTCAATCAAATCAATATGAATGTTCCTGTCGGCAGCAACTTGAAGCGAATGGCGCACACCGGGCGCAGCATCGCGGCAGACAACGACAATCTGCAAATCGTAGAGGTCTTGGTTCTGGATACTCTCGAGCGCACGCATCGCATAGCCGGGCGAACCTTCTACCACAAGGATCACCGAAAGTCGCGGATGCGAGCCACGTCGAACCAAGTTATCCGTCCTCTCGACAGCAATGAATCAAACCGTGGTTCATGGTACACCCCGGCAATAAAAGCAATGAGACACCGGTTGTATTGCACGCCAAGAACAGATGTTGCACACGCGCAGCCCACAGATGACGGGTGTCGACGCACGACGCGTCGAGCCCTCCCTTAGTCGAGCACGACAAGCTCGGCGGGATCGTAATCCACGCCCATAAACGTAAGGCCGCAGGCAGGAGCCGTGGGGCCCGCAGCGGTACGGTCGCAAGCATCGATGACCTCGCGCATCCACTCGGGTTCACGGCGATGCATGCCAATCTCGACAAGCGTGCCCACGATCGTGCGGACCATCGAATGCAGAAACGCATTGCCCTCGATGGTAAACGTCAGGATGTCCTCGCCAAACGCAACCTCATGGCCAAACTCGGCACGCATCACGCAGCGGTGCGTGGGCTTGCCCACAGCAGACGCCACCTTGCAAAAGCTCTTGAAGTCCTGCTCGCCCAGTAGCGCGGGACAGGCCGCAGACATCGCCTCAACATCCAATGGGTAGCGATGCCACCACACCGCACCGCGCGAAAGCACAGGGCGCGCGTCGCGATCGGCAATACGGTACGTATACGTACGGGAACGCGCATCAAAGCGTGCAGAAAAGCCTTTACGGGCCTTGTAGACCTCGTTTATGGCGATATCTTTGGGCAGGAGGGCATCCATAGCCCTCAGCCACCTACGGCGCGTCAAAGCCAACTCAGCGTCCGTTACGGGCACGCTGATATACTGCGCCACCGCATGCACGCCGGCATCGGTGCGCCCCGCGCACGTCAGGTCGATCGGACGGCGCAGGAGCGTCTCGATAGCGCGGCGCAGCTCGCCCGCAACCGTCGTCTGGCCAGGCTGCTCGGCAAAGCCGCTATAGGACGAGCCATCGTAGGCCACGCGGAAAATGAGCGTGGCATCGAGCTCAGGAATCGAATTGAAATCAGACGGCGCGGTCATGGGCGCTCCCAACAAACAGGCAATGGCATTTCGACAAAAAAAGAGGGGTACGCGAACGTACCCCTCGAATATAGCCCTGTCTCTTATACACATCTC
>URVF01000216.1 GCA_900551185.1 uncultured Collinsella sp.
CTACACGCGTAAGATCGTCGGCAGCGTCAGATGTGTATAAGAGACAGGGGTAAGGGTGGAGCCGTAGTTGGCGCCCAGATAGGCAACGTGAGCGGAGATGCCCTCGCTCCAGCTGCCAAAGCTGCGCCAACCGCCGCCACGGGCGCTCCAGCCCCAGGCGTTGTAAGAATTGGCGCAATAAGCACCCTTGGTGCTCTCGATGCAGGCGATGGCGGGGGACCAGCGAGGGTCGACGCCGGTGTTCCAGGCGGCAACGGCAAAGTTATAGCCCTGGCCTGCCATGGGGGAGCCGGCAAGGTAGTTGTCGATGCGGCTCGTCCACTCATTAATGAACGAATCGTAATCGGAGCTACCGGTATTGGCGTTGTTCACCGTGGTGTCGATGGTGGTGTTGGTGTTGGTGGCCTGGCTGCTGGAATTGCTGCCGCTTACGCCCTCGCCTGAGAGCTTCTCGGCGGCAGCGGCCTTATCGGCCTCGAGCTTGGCAAGCTCGGCGGCATTTTCCTGCTCGGCTTTTGCCTGTGCCTCGCTGCGGAGCTGCTGGGCCTGCGCCAGTGCATCCTCGGCGTTTTTCTGCTCTGCCTCAAGCTGAGACTTGGCCTGCTGGAGCTCGGCCTTGTTCTGCTCGAGTTCGGTTTGCATATTATTGAGCTCTTCGATCTCGTCGACGCTCGAGCTCGTGATCTGGTTGGTGTATTTGCAGGTCGTGATGAACTCTCCCAGGCTCTGCGCGTTGACCAGGAAGCTCACGATGGGGTTAGTGCCCTTCTGATACTTGTACAGATCGCGCATGGCGGAACTTGCCTTGGCCTGCTGCTCGGGAAGCTTAGTCTCGATTTCCTCGATGCTCGCCTCATTGGAGTCAATCTGCTTTTGCAGGTCATCGAGTTTGGTGCGGGCGTCGTTGTAGGCGCTCGTGGCGGCTTCGATCTTCTGCTGGGCTGCGGAAAGCTGGTCCTGCGTTGCCTGCGAGGCGGCATACGCCGCAACGGGGGAGAGCATCGGCGTGGCCGTCAGCGCAACGGCGAGCACGGCGCTCGTGATGATACGAGCCGGCTTCGACGCAATGAGCGCTGCGGTGCGATGATTCGAATGCTGCATCCAGTCCCTCTGCAATCAATCGTAGGTTATGGTTCGAACGGTATTCTACTACTGCTTTCGACCTCAACTTGAACCTTAAAGGTTCTAAAGGGTCAAGTTGAACTTGAGGCTTTGGCTTTGACCTGCAGTTATGATGAATTGTTGAGAAACCATAGAGTTCAACTTTAACGTTACAGAGCTCTGTTTGAGAGGAGTTTTGGGCTGTAAAAGCCATCTCAACGTGGGGTTTTATAACTACAGCGTGCCCTTCTGGCGAGCCTGCTCAATCTCTTCGAGGGCCTCGGCGGGGGTGAACGAACAGGTGCCGTCGCCGAGTTTGATTACCTGGATATCGTCGCCGGCGTAGACCTCTCCGCCCTATAGTACCACGCCAAAAACGCCCTCGTGGGGAAAGATGCAGTCGCCGGCGAGATAGTAGATGGCGCAACGGGTGTGGCAGACCTTGCCGATTTGGCTGATTTCGACGAGCACGTCGCTTCCAAGCTTGAGCTGTGTGCCCAAGGGGAGCGAGAGCAGGTTGATGCCCCGGGTTGTGAAGTTCTCGCCAAAGTCGCCCTCGTGCACATCGAGCCCGCGCGCCTGCGCCGTCTGGATAGACTCTGCAGCTAAAAAGGAAACCTGGCGGTGCCAATGCCCGGCGTGTGCGTCGGAGGCGAGGCCAAATTGCTCTATAACGGTGTCGTGCCCGTCGGCGACGGGTGACTTACGCGTGCCTTTGTGCTTCGACGTGTTGATTGAGACGATGCGGGCGGGCCCGTTGTAAGCATCGTTTGCGGTGCGTAGGGGAGCTGCCGTTTGTGCGCGTTCCGCCAGCTCGTGCTTCGCGGCATTGAGGATGGGATTATCGGTCGGATGGTCTTGGGGCACGTGCGCGCCTTTCGCTCGAGGATGTCAATACACTGAATCCTACAACAATGGTAGGTTCATTGCCCATTGTCATACAACGGTGAGCGCCGTCTTCGTGCTGGCCTTCGTGCTGGACGATTACGTCGATTGCCATAGATACGGTGGAGCTTTGGGCGCCGGCGACTTGGCACGCTAGAATAAATCAGTTGCGCAAAGACCGCCCGTTGTGTGGGCAGTTCATGATAGGAAGTTTCCATGGCATTGCAGTTTATAGAGCGCGAGTTCATTCCCGTGCTGCTCGGTGGCGACATCAACGCCTATTCGGTGGCGCGCGCCTTCTACGAGGAGTACCAAGTCAAGAGTCTGGTCTTTGGCAAGTATCAGACGGGTCCCGCGTACCGCAGCCAGATTATCGACTACACGCCCAACGTGGATATCGACACCATGCCCGTGATGCTCAAAACCGTCAACGGCATTGCCCAAGCGCATGCCGACAAGACGATTGTCCTTGTGGGCTGTGGCGACAACTATGTTGCCCTCGTGGCTCAGGCCAAGGATGCTCATGAGCTGGCGGATAACATCGTCGCTCCCTACGCGCCCTACAGCATGCTCGAGCAGTGCCAGAAGAAGGAGATCTTCTACGAGCTGTGCGAGAAGCATGGCGTGCCCTATCCGCACACGTTTACCTTTACCAAGGCGATGCTTAATGCCCAGGGTGAGGCGCCTGCCGAAGTGCTCGACCAGATCGATTTTCCCTACCCGATGATTCTGAAGCCTTCTGACGGCATCATGTGGTGGCAGCACGAGTTCGAGGGCCAGAAGAAGGCCTATGAGATTGCCGACCGCGCCGAGCTGGAACAGGTCATTCGCGATTCGTATGCCAGCGGCTACACCTGTCTCTTATACACATCTGACGCTGCCGACGAT
>URVF01000217.1 GCA_900551185.1 uncultured Collinsella sp.
CGTGGGCTCGGAGATGTGTATAAGAGACAGGATATCGATAGTCTGAACCCCGCCCAGCGCGAGGCGGTCCTGACCACCGAGGGCCCGCTGCTGGTCCTTGCCGGCGCCGGCTCGGGCAAGACCCGCGTCCTGACCTTCCGCATCGCGCATATGCTCGGCGACCTGGGCGTTAAGCCTTGGCAAGTTCTTGCCATTACGTTTACCAACAAGGCCGCGGCCGAGATGCGCGAGCGTCTGGCAGCGCTCATCCCCAGCGGCACCCGCGGCATGTGGGTGTGCACCTTCCACGCTATGTGTGTGCGCATGCTGCGCGAGGACGCCGACCTGCTGGGCTACACCGGGCAGTTCACCATCTACGACGATGACGACTCAAAGCGCATGGTGCGCGACATTATGCAGACGCTCGGCATCGAGCAAAAGCAGTTCCCCATCAACATGATCCGCAGCAAGATCAGCTCGGCTAAAAACGCCATGATCGGGCCCGAGGACATGCTCAAATCCGCCGACAGCCCTAATGACAAAAAGGCCGCGCAAGTCTACCTGGAGCTGGAGCGCCGCCTGCGCGCCGCCAACGCGATGGACTTCGACGACCTGCTCGTGCGCACGCTCGAGCTGCTGCGCACCCGCCCCGAGGTGCTCGACAAGTATCAGGAGCGCTTCCGCTACATTAGCGTCGACGAGTACCAGGACACCAACCACGTCCAGTACGAGATCGCCAACCTGCTGGCCGCCAAGTACCAAAACCTCATGGTTGTGGGCGACGACGACCAGTCCATTTATAGCTGGCGTGGTGCTGACATCACCAATATCCTGGACTTTGAGAAGGACTTTAAAAACTGCAAGACCGTCAAGCTGGAGCAGAACTACCGCTCCACGGGTCATATCCTGAGCGCTGCCAACGCCGTGGTGCGTCACAACTCGCAGCGCAAGGACAAGCGCCTGTTTACGGCCGAGGGCGACGGCGAGAAGATCCAGGCCTTCCAAGCAAGCGATGAGCGCGACGAGGGCCGCTGGATTGCCGGCGAGATCGAAAAGCTGCACTCCAAGGGCACGAGTTACGACGACATCGCCGTGTTCTACCGCACTAACGCCCAGTCGCGTATTCTCGAAGATATGTTCCTGCGTGCGGGCGTGCCCTACAAGATCGTGGGCGGCACGCGATTCTTCGACCGCGCCGAGATCCGCGACGTCATGGCTTACCTCAAGATGATCGTGAACCCGGCCGACGAGATGAGCGTCAAGCGCGTTATCAACACGCCGCGCCGCGGCATCGGCTCCACCTCGATCCAAAAGATTGAGCAGCTGGCGCGCGACAACCGTTGTTCGTTCTTCCAGGCTTGTGAGATCGCGTGCGCCGAAACCGGCATGTTTAGCGCTAAGGTGCGCAACGGCCTGTCGAGCTTTGTGTCGCTGGCGCGCGAGGGTCGCCGCATGGACGGCGAGCTCAAGGACGTTGTCGAGATGATTGTCGATAAGACGGGCCTTCTGCAGGCCTTCCGCGCCGAGGGCACCATGGAGTCTGAGAGCCGTGCCGAGAACATCCAGGAATTCCTGGGCGTCGCTGCCGAATTTGAGGAGACGCACGAGGATATCGAGGGTACGCTCGAGAGCCTAGAAGAGCTGCGCGCGGCCGGCGTTGCCGATGTGCCGGCCGGCGCTGAGCCCGAGCCCGTCGTGGTGAGCGCGCCTGCGCCTGAGCCGGGACCGTCCGCCCCGGCATCCTCGTTTGAGGCGCTGATCGGCGCTCGCGACGCCGCTGGTTCCAACCCGCTCGATAGCCTGGCCGCCCCGGCGCTCTCGCCGCAGGATGCCCTGGCTGCTGCCATCGCGGGTAACGCCTATGCCGCGCCGACGGAGATGCCGGCGGGCGCCGTGCATGCCGACGAGATCGAGCGCACCTACGGTCCGCTCACCTGTAAGGCGCTGCCCGCTCTCATGGAGTGGCTTGCCCTGCGCTCCGACTTGGATTCTTTGGCAGGCGAGACGCATGCCATCACCATGATGACCATCCACTCCGCCAAGGGCCTGGAGTTCCCGGCGGTGTTCGTGGCCGGCATGGAGGAGGGCATCTTCCCGCACGTGCACGACTTTGGTGGTAGTGACGATCCGGGCAAGCTCGAGGAGGAGCGTCGCCTGGCCTACGTTGCCATCACGCGTGCTCGCAAGCGCCTGTTCTTGACTTACGCCGCCACGCGTCGCACCTACGGTTCGACCTCTGCCAACCCGCGCTCGCGCTTCCTCAACGAGATTCCGTTTGAGGATATCGAGTTTAGCGGCATCGGTTCTGCCGGTTTTGAGGGCACGGGCTGGGAGAAGCGCGGCGACCGTCACGGCACCTTTGGCTCGGGCATGGGTTCGGATATGTATGGCGGCAAGGTGTTCGGTTCGCATACGCGCTCGACCGGCGGTTCCGGTTCGCGCGGCGGATCGAGCTTTGACGATTTCTTTGGCGGTAGCAGCTACGGTACCGAGCGTCATCGTGGGGTCTCGCCTGACGCCGGCCGTGTTGCCTCGACCTTTGGCTCGGGCGCGCCGCGAGCCAAAAAGCCCTCGTCCAAGGTGTCCCCGACGGTGGAGCGCAAGGTCGATCGCGCCAGCGCATCGCAGGACTTTGCCGCGGGCGATACCGTGAGCCACAAGACCTTTGGAACGGGTACCGTGATCTCGGTCGCTGGAGACATGATTGAGGTTCAATTCGAAAAGACCGGCCAGACCAAAAAGCTGATGAAGGGTTTTGCGCCGATTGTTAAGCTGAATGCCTAACTGCGAGGTTGACCGGGCGTGCCGGGGGCTTTGGTCGCCTGCTCGGACAGTCCTGCTCGCACGGAGAGCACATTAAGTGCTCTCCGGCTCGTGCGGAACTCG
>URVF01000218.1 GCA_900551185.1 uncultured Collinsella sp.
ATCATGCCTAGTCTCGTGGGCTCGGAGATGTGTATAAGAGACAGACCTTAAGGAGCACGGTGCCGACGGTCTGCACCTGTACACTATGAACCGTCCTGCAATTGCCGCGACCATTATGGAGCGCCTGGGGTAATGGAAAAACCGCACGTCGATACAGCTTTTGCCGAAGTGCCGGCCGACCTTGCGTCGCCGGCGCTTTATCGTATCGATGATGCCCACCATCCCCGCGTCGATCGTGCCGAGATGTTGCGCTACCTGGGCTACGGCGGCCAGCAGATTGAGCCCGAGCTGTCACGACGAATTGAGCTTGTGGTCGAGCGCCTAGAGCTGGATATCGAGCCCCGCGGCGTGCGACGCGTGTTTGCCGTCGATGCCACGGGCGTTGACGAGCAGGGCGAGCCCTGCATCCGCTTGGTTGGCACCAATGTTGAGCTGCGGGGTCGTGATATCTATCGCCACCTTAAGGACGCCCGCCTGGCGGCGCTCATGGCATGTACCCTCGGGATGTCTGCCGAACGCCGTCTGCGAACCACCGGAGCTCAGCAACCCCTGGAAGGCGCCGTGCTCGACGCCGCATGCTCTGCCTATGTAGAAGCCGCCGTCGAGCAGATGGACCAGCAGGTCAAGGCTGCGGCCGCCGCATACGGACTCGCCGGTAACTGGCGCTTTAGCCCCGGCTACGGCGACTGCCCGCTCTCTGCCCAGCGCTCGATCGTGGATGCACTCAACGCCACGCGCCTCATTGGACTTACCGTCACCCCCACCAGCCTGCTCATGCCCACCAAGAGCGTGACCGCGGTGATTGGTCTGTTCGACGGCGAAGTCCACGACGCCCAGAGCCGCCCCACCTGCAATATCTGCCGCATGCGTGAGCACTGCCGCTTCCGCGCCGCCCACACCACCTGCTATTCCAGCCATTAGGAGCCCCCGATGTTTACTCCGCTTATCACTCATGATCTGGACGGCGCTGCGCTGGCGGCGCCCGTTGATGCCGCACGCCGTAATGGCGCTGCATACAAGACGCGCACGATCGATGACCTTCTCATTAAGGACGATCGCTTGCGTGCCGCCATCGAGGGCACCGGACACCTGCTGTTTGACGGCGGCATGGGCACCATGCTGCAGGCGGCCGGCATGAAGGCCGGCGCCCTGCCCGAGTTGCTCAACTTTGAGGAGCCCCAGGTCATTACCGATATTCAGCGTCAGTACGTCGAGGCCGGCTGTGACGTGATCACCGCCAACACCTTTGGCGCCAACGCCCACAAGCTCGACGGCGCCGCCACCGTGGCAGACGTCTTTGCCGCGGCAGTCACCTGCGCCCGCGAGGCCGGTGCCCGCTACGTCGCCGGCGACATCGGCCCCATCGGCGCCCTGCTGCGCCCCCTGGGCACCCTCAGCTTTGACGAGGCCTACGACCTCTTTGCCGAGGAGGTGCGCGCCGGCGTCGCTGCGGGCGTGGACCTCTTTATTATCGAGACCATGACCGACCTTGCCGAGATCAAGGCGGCCGTCCTCGCCTGCCGCGAGAATTCCGACCTGCCCGTCTTTGCCACCATGACCTTTGAGGAAGACGGTCGCACGTTCCTGGGTACGAGCCCCGAAGTGGCCGCCATCACGCTCGACGCCATCGGCGCCGACGTCCTGGGCATCAACTGCAGCCAGGGCCCGGCCGAGCTCCGAGGACTCGCCGCGCGTATGCTCACCGTCACTGACAAGCCCGTTATGGTGCAGGCCAATGCGGGACTGCCCCGCGTGGACGATGACGGCGATACCGTCTTTGATATCCAGGCACCCGAGTACGCCGAGGCCGTCGCCGGCATGATCGAGGACGGCGTGAGCGTCGTCGGCGGATGCTGCGGTACCACGCCCGCGCACATGGCGGCGCTTCGCGCCCTCATCGATAACCACACGCCCAGCCCGCGGCACCGCAAGCCCAGCATGTCAGTCACGAGCGCCCAGACGGTCGTGGACCTCCCCTGCGACGGCCACAAGATCGCCGTCATCGGCGAGCGCATCAACCCCACCGGCAAAAAGCGCCTGCAGCAGGCCCTGCGCGACGGCGACCTGGACTACGTCGTGAGCCAGGGCATCAGCCAGCAGGAGCAGGGCGCCGACATCCTGGACGTCAACGTGGGCCTGCCCGAGATCGACGAGGTCAAGGTCATCCAGCAGGCCACCGAGCAGCTCCAGGGCTCCACGCTGCTGCCGCTGCAGATCGACTCCACCGACCCCGCAGCCGTCGAGGCCGCCGTGCGTCGCTACGCCGGCAAGCCCATCATCAACTCGGTCAATGGCAAACAACAGATCATGGATGAGATCTTTCCGCTGGTGGCCCACTACGGCACCAACGTCGTCGGCCTCACGCTCGACGAGGGCGGCATCCCCGATACCGCCGAGGCTCGCTTCGCCATCGCCGAGCGCATCGTGGCCGAGGCTGCCCGCTACGGCATCGGCCCGGACCGCATCCTCATCGACTGCCTGGTCATGACCGCCTCGACCAATCAACGCCAGGCCGAGCAGATCCTGCGTGCCATGTCCCTGTGCAAGGAACGCCTAGGCGTCAAGTGCGCGCTCGGCGTGTCGAACATCAGCTTTGGCCTGCCCGCCCGCCCGCTGCTGGGCTCGGTCTTTTTGGCCGCCGCCTTCGGCGCGGGCCTGGACGCCCCCATCATGAACCCGGGCTCCAAGCGCTTTATGGATACCGTCTACAGCTATCGCGTCTTAAGCGTTGAGGACGAGGGTTCGACCGGATACATCGAGCGCTACGCCGGCTGGACCGATCCGTACAAGATCTGTCTCTTATACACATCTGACGCTGCCGACGATCTTACGCGTGTA
>URVF01000219.1 GCA_900551185.1 uncultured Collinsella sp.
ACGAGATCATGCCTAGTCTCGTGGGCTCGGAGATGTGTATAAGAGACAGCAAGGCAGGCGCATCGGCAACCTTGGGATGCTTCAAGAAGTCGGGGATCTGAGGTGCTGCCGAGACAGGATTCACGGCAAACGGCGGCTCGGACTCGTCGATCTTATCGGGGTCGTCTTCCATCGAAAGCTGACCGGTTACCTGGTCGCGCTTTGCATGGCGACGCGGCAGCAAAGTTGTCTTTGCGGTCTCAATCGGAGCCTCGTCGTCCTCGTCATCACCCTCGGTGAGCTCAATCTCGCTCTCGGACCAAGACGGGTCGGGCTCACTCGTATTGAGTTTGGGCGCAGCCTTGCCCTTCTTGGCATGGCGGCGCAGCAACAGCGTTGTCTTGGCCCGCTCGGCCTCCACGGCCTCAGACACGTCGACAAACGGATCTTCGTCCACGTCCTCATCGTCCAGAATCGGATCGACTTCGCTACCCATAACCGTAGTCACGGCCGCATCGGAGCCCTTTTGACGAAGAATGCTCAGATGCGGACGGGCGACACCAGGCACCGACAGGGCCTCATCGTCACCCCACGGACTCGCGTTGACGTCGGCACGACGGCGCTCGGCAAAATCTGCCGCACGGTCGCGGGCAGAGCGCAAAACGCCGCCCACCGAAAAGCCAATGATGACCAAGCCCACGACGACAAGGCCCAGCAGGACTACCATCGCGATAGGCTTACCCAGGGCATTTTGCAGCGCACTCGCAATAAACGCACCGATGTAGCCACCCGAGGCGGACAGATTTTGCGGCGTGAACATAAGGTCGCACGAGTCGCTCGTACCTGGCACCATCAACGAAAGAATGGAGACGACGGCGATAAAGACCACGGCGCCGCCCGCAACAGAGCGCGCGTTGAGCGGCGAGTCCTCACCTAAAAAGAGCGTGGCGGCAAACAGCAAAATGACGATCGGCAGCACGTAGGCGCCCAGACCAAAGCCCAAGTGGTAGAAACCGGCAACCGCAGCCGTAACGGGCGCAGTCGCCGGCGAAATCACGGCAATAAAGGACGCAATCGCCAAAACGGCAATGACCACGCCGGCGATATCGCGGTTGGCCGAGGGCTCGACCAAGGGCTCGAAATCATCGAACTCGGACTCGTGGCCCTTATTGGCACGCAGATGGGAACCGGCACCCTTAGCAGATGCCGGTTGGTTGTTGGCCTTATTGCCTTTGGCGTTTTGTGCAGATCCGCGCGCCAAACTAAACCTCCATGACGACCGGGATGATCATCGGACGAGTGCGCGTACGGCTCCAGATAAAGTTAGAGAGCGAATCGCGCACGGCCTTGCGAATGGCATCGGAACCGCTGCTCGTAAAGCTGAACTTGCCCTTCTCGATCGTCTTCATGATGGACGCGGAGGCATCCTCGGAGAACTGGTCATCGATGGCAAACGAGACGCCGCGGCCCGAGAACTCGATGGCCTCGATCTTCTTGTGCTTGAGCGAGACGATGGCAACAGCGGTAACCATACCGTCGTTGGCGAGCTTCTGACGATCGCGCAGGACGATGGGGTCGGTATCGCCGATACGCAGGCCGTCGACGTAGACGACGCCGGACTCGACGGGCGTACCGCGTTTAACGATACCGCCGCGCATCTCGAGCGTGTCGCCGTTATCGAGGATAAAGATATGATCGTCCTTGATGCCCATCTTGCGAGCCAGCTGGGCATGGGCGCGCAGATGCACGGCTTCACCGTGAACCGGCATAAAGTACGTGGGCTTGGCCATGGCCATCAGGAGCTTGAGCTCCTCCTGGCTACCGTGGCCCGAGACGTGGACAAGAGCGCGGTTCTTATCCCACACGTCGCAGCCGAGCTTGGCCAGGCTGTTGACGACCTGCTGGACGGCTTTCTCGTTACCGGGGACCGGCGTTGCCGAGAGGATAACGGTATCGCCCTCGTGGATGGAGAGCGTCTTGTGCTCTCCGTTGGCCATGCGGGACAGGGCCGACAGCGGCTCGCCCTGCGAACCGGTGCACATGACGACGATCTTGTCGTCGGGCAGGTTATCGATATCGAAGGCATCGATGATATCGGCATCGTCGATGTTGAGGTAGCCCAGCTCACGCGCCACGCGGGTGTTGGTGAGCATGGAGCGACCGGTCACAACGACCTTACGGCCGCACTTGCGGGCGGCATCGCAGATCTGCTGCAGGCGATGGATGTGGCTCGAGAACGACGCGACGAACACGCGACCCGGGGCGTTCTTGATGGCGTGCAGCAGATTGGGGCCAACCTCGGCCTCGGACTTGGTAAAGCCGGGAACCGTGGCATTGGTGGAGTCGGAAAGCAGCAGGTCGATGCCCTGCTTGGCAAAGCGGCTGATAGCGGCGTAGTCGGGCGTGACGCCGTCGATGGGCGTCTGGTCGAGCTTAAAGTCGCCGGTGTGCATAACGGTGCCCTGATTGGTGCGGATAAACACGCCCAGAGCGCCGGGGATGGAGTGCGTCATCGAGAAGAAGTCGAGCGAGATGCCGCCGAGGTTGACATGGCTGCCGCCCTTAACCTCGCGGAACTTGGGCGCGCGGATGCGGAACTCAGAAAGCTTGCCCTCGATAAAGCCAAGCGTCAGCTTGCTCGAGAAGATGGGCACCTTGTTGTTGAGGTCCTGCAGCAGATACGGAAGCGAACCGGTGTGGTCCTCGTGGCCGTGGGTGACGACGATACCGCGGAGCTTTTCCTCGTTCTCCAAAACATAGGTGTAGTCGGGAAGCACCAGGTCGATACCGGGCTGGGAGTCATCCGGGAACATGAGACCAGCGTCGACGAGCACCATGTCGTCGCCGC
>URVF01000220.1 GCA_900551185.1 uncultured Collinsella sp.
CGTGGGCTCGGAGATGTGTATAAGAGACAGGCTGCCGAGGATGACCGCTTTAAGATCGCTCACAAGACGGCACGCTTTACCGACAAAGACGCTGCCGAGACGGCGTACGGCCATGTTGACGGCGTTGCGACGGCAACCGTCGCCGCGGTGACCAAGCGTTCGCGCAAGCAGCAGCCGCCCACGCCGTTTGCGACCACTTCGCTGCAGGCTGCCGCCGCAGCCGAGGGCATCTCGCCTGCGCGTACCATGCGCATCGCCGAGTCCCTCTACATGGCGGGCCTCATCAGCTACCCGCGTGTCGACAACACCGTGTACCCCGCGACGCTCGACCTGGGCGCCGTGGTGAGCGACCTGGCAAAGATCAATCCGGCGCTGGCACCTGTATGCAAAAAGGTGCTCGCCGGCCCCATGAAGCCCACGCGGGGCAAAGTCGAGACCACCGACCACCCGCCTATCTATCCCACGGGCGAGGGCGATCCGTCCACGCTCGATGGCGGCCAGCGCAAGCTCTACGACCTCATCGCCCGCCGCTTCCTGGCGACGCTTATGGGTCCTGCGACCATCGAGAACACCAAGCTCGAGCTCGACGTGAACGGCGAGCCGTTCGTGGCTTCGGGCGATGTGCTCGTGACCCCGGGTTTCCGCGAGGCGTACCCGTATGGACTCAAGCGCGACGAGCAGATGCCGCCGCTGGAGCAGGGCGATACGGTCGACGTGTTCGACATTAAGCTCGAGGCCAAGCAGACCGAGCCGCCCGCGCGCTACAGCCAGGGCAAGCTCGTGCAGGAGATGGAAAAGCGCGGCCTGGGCACCAAGTCCACGCGCGCGAGCATCATCGAGCGCCTGTACGCCGTGCGCTACCTCAAAAACGATCCCGTGGAGCCGAGCCAGCTGGGTATCGCCATCATCGATGCGCTGTCGCAGTTTGCCCCGCGCATCACGAGCCCCGATATGACCAGTGAGCTCGACGGCGACATGACCCGCGTGGAGCGCGGCGAGGATACCGAAGAGCATGTCGTGACGCACTCGCGCGCGCTGCTGGCCGGCGTGCTCGACGAGCTGCTCAAGCACACGCAGGAGCTGGGCGACGCCATCAGCGACGCCGTCACGGCCGATGCGCGCGTGGGCGCCTGCCCCAAGTGCGGCAAGGACTTGGTTATGAAGACGAGCGCCAAGACCCGCGGCAGCTTTATCGGCTGCATGGGATGGCCCGACTGCGATGTGACCTATCCGGTGCCGAGCGGCGTCAAGGTGAGCCCGCTCGAGGGCGAGGCTGCCGTGTGCCCCGAATGCGGCGCACCGCGCATTAAGTGCCAGCCGTTCCGCCAGAAGGCTTTCGAGATCTGCGTGAACCCCACATGCCCCACCAACTACGAGCCCGACCTTAAGGTGGGCGAGTGCAAGGTGTGTGCCGAGGCCGGACGCCATGGCGATCTGATTGCGCACAAGAGCGAGAAGAGCGGCAAGCGCTTTATCCGCTGCACCAACTATGACGATTGCGGCGTGAGCTATCCGCTGCCGGCGCGTGGCAAACTCGAGGCGACGGGTGAGACCTGTCCCGAGTGCGGCGCCCCCATCGTGGTGGTCAACACGGCGCGCGGTCCGTGGCGTATCTGCGTCAACATGGACTGCCCGACCAAGGAGAAGAAGCCCGCCCGCGGCCGCAAGACTGCGACCAAGGCGAGCGCGGCGAAGAAGACCTCGACTGCGAAGAAGACGACGGCTAAGAAAGCCACTGCCGCCAAGAAGACGACCGCCAGGAAGACTGCCGCGAAAAAGACGACCACCAAGAAGGCCGCCGATAAGTAACGGCGCAGCCGAAACATTGACTAAGACAAAAACGAGCGAGGGTCCCATGATCCTCGCTCGTTTTTTATCCGGCAGTTAGGGACGTTCCTTTTCTGCCGGCAGTTTAGGAACGTCCCTAACTGCCGGCTCGGGAACGACAAAGCGCTAGTTCACTTCGACGGGTTTGGCGCCGGGATAGCGCTCCTCAAAGTCTAGGCGGTACTTATTGTCATTGGTGCCCGCCACATTGTCGCGCGACAGCGGCGCCACGATCTCATTCTTATGGTCCGCGGGCTTTGCGTACTTTAAGCTGATCTCCCAGGCATCGCAGATCGCATCGATGCGGTGATCCAGGTCGTCGTACAGAGCAATGATGTCCTTCCACGAGCTGTAGTTCTTAGAGCTTGTGGGGACGTCCAGGTCCTCGACAATATCGTAATACTGCTCGATGGTGTCCTCCGTGCGCTCGGCGACGTCAGCGAGATTTTGACGGGTGGTACGATCCTCTTCCAGATAGCTGCCGTTGAAGTTCTGTGCGCAGCCACGGACCTGGCTGTCGAGGTCTTCGAGCAGGTCGTAGTATTCGCTCAGGCGGCGGTAGAGGTTCTGCTCGGAGAGCGTTACTTCGCCGCCATCCTCGTCGTCATCGTCATCATCGTCGTACAGGCTGTTGGGATCGCCGAGAGGCTTCAGGTCATCGTCGTCGACGTCATGGTGCAGCTTAGCCACCTCGGCAGGCGTCTGCGTGGCGGCGTTGTCGAACGGTCTGATTGCAAAGAAGATGACCGGGGCGATGATGATCGCCACCAGCACAACGATAACGGCGATAAGCGGCCCGGTGCCGCTCTTTTTGGGAGCGGGGGTCTGTGGCGAAGCGGGCGCGTATGCGGGAGCCGGCTGCTGTTGGGGCGAGCCGCTCGCGACGGGTATGCGCTGCGTGGTCTCGACGGCCGCGGGGCTTGGGGCCTGTCTCTTATACACATCTGACGCTGCCGACGATCTTACGCGTGTAG
>URVF01000221.1 GCA_900551185.1 uncultured Collinsella sp.
GGCCCAGCAGCGTAATCTCGCGCACGCCCTGGCGCACCAAACCGGTCACCTCGTCGACAATCTCCTCGAAGGGGCGACTTTTTTCGCGACCGCGCACGTACGGCACGATGCAATAGGTGCAGAAATTATTACAGCCTGTCATGATGGGCACCCAGGCGTGATACTGGGTCTCGCGATGCCACGGCATGCTCATGGCATCCGTATCCTCATGCTCATTGGTGCGGATATGACGCTTGCCGTCAAGGAACGCCTCGGCAATGAGCTCGGCCACATGTGCGATAGAATGCGTGCCAAAGATGACATTGACGTTATCGACGTTGATGAGCAGGCCCTCGCCATCACGCTGCGCAATGCAGCCGCCCACGGCAACCACACGCTTGCCCGAAGGCGAAGGCGGCAGGCTTTTGCAGGAATTGCACTGACCGTACAGGCGAGTATCGGCGGCCTCACGCACACAGCATGTCATGAAGACAACGATATCGGCATGCTCGGGATCGAACGCCATGAGACAGCCATACGAATCAAGCAGACCGCTCACGCGCTCGGAATCGTGCTGATTCATCTGGCAGCCAAAGGTGCGGATAAAGTAGGTTTTACCGGCAAGAATATCGCGTACGGAACGCTGGTCCATGTGCATAAGTCCTAACGATGGAAGGGAGGCGAATCGAGGCAAGCAGAAGCTATGCCACAGGTTTAACATCATCCATGACGACGTTATCCATAGCAGCTCGATTGATCTGGTGAACGTAAATAGAAAGACGGATGGCCGTGCGCGACTCCCCGTTAATGAGGATGTCGGAGAACACGGGCGCGCAGGAAATATCAAAACCGGTTGGAATCAAAAAACCGCGCGCGATAGCCACGGCCTTAATGGCCTGGTTGACAGCACCAGCGCCGACACACTGGATGTTGACGGGTACACCATCCTTGACCATGCCGGCGATGGCGCCGGCAACGGACGCGGGCGATGATTTGCTTGATACCTTCAGGCAATCCATGAAGAAACTCCTGCGTTTAAAAGTACGTTTTAACTGCAATAACTGTATCGTACCGAGTGGACTCGGTAAAGGCACTATTCCT
The DNA here is from genome assembly GCA_900551185.1 of uncultured Collinsella sp. Lineage (GTDB taxonomy): Bacteria > Actinomycetota > Coriobacteriia > Coriobacteriales > Coriobacteriaceae > Collinsella. The sequence goes on from URVF01000221.1 coordinate 1,081, forward strand.
CTTTGGCAAGATCGAAGGTCACAGTGATTCGATCACGCGAAACACGAATCTTTGGGTCGCCGCAAAGGTTGAGATAGTACCGGGCGGCAAGGTCATTAAAGTCACGCTCCACAGCACGCGAAAACTGTGCCATGTCATCCTTGGCAATACGTAGCCCGCGACGATCCTTCGCAAGATCGACAGGAGCCGGCACATGCGAGGACGAATCACGCTCGCGCAGCAGACGCGCGGTCACACCGCGAACGGGCTTAATCTGCCCTGCCAAAATGCGATGAGCCGTGCGCTCGGACATCTCAAGACCCAAACCCGAACAGATACGGATAAAGTCCTCGGCATCAGAGGCAAGGCCTAAACGATCGACAACCGGAAGCTCACTCTCGTCATCAATGAACAGGAGACGCGACGTATCGAGCCGACTTGACGCCTGAGCATAAAGGGTCGCGGCAATCTCAGACGGAGAACCAAGATAGACATCGCAACCACGCAACTCCTCGAGCGCAAACTCACAAGCAGCGCGAATAATATTATGCGGGCCGCGAGCACAGACATAACGTCCGTCCTCATCCTTGACGGCCTGGGGCCAGCTGGACTGATCGGCACGCTCACTGAGGCGGTCGGCCGCAACGCTCACCTTAAAGGCCGAGCCAAGGTCGACACCAGACGTGACCACACGGGCCTCGTCGGTGTTCTGCTTGATCGAAAACAATGCCATGCCACGACCGTGAACGCCCCAACGGTCCATCTTCATGCTCTCGAGCTTGGAGGTAACGCGGGCATCGAAGATTCGCTCTTGCATATCCTGCGGAACGCCCGAACCGTTATCCAGAAAGACAAGCGTGCGGACGCCATCTTCCTTGGTCGTGGCGAGATAGACCTTGTCGGCGCCGGCATCGCGAGCATTACGGAGCATTTCGATGACGATATCCTCGACATGCTGAATGTCGTGCTTTGCCTGGCGCCGCTCGGCCTCCGAAACGCGGAGGCGGACATACCCCTCGCCAAGGTTCTCCTCGATGCGAAGGTTGCCCTCCCCCGACATCGACGCGATAAATGAGATGAGCTCGTTCGCGTCGCTCATGTTATTTAGCGATATCGACAGCGCGGCTCTCGCGAATCACGACGACGCGCACCTGACCGGGATACTCCATCTCTTCCTCGATCTGATGGGCGAGATCGTGAGCCAGGACCGTGGACTGGGCATCGGAGATCTTGTCCGGCTGAACCATCACGTGGACCTCGCGACCAGCCTGCATGGCATAGGTACGCTCGACGCCGTCATGGGAGTTGGCGATCTCCTCGAGCTTCTCAAGACGCTTGATGTAGTTCTCGGCAGACTCGCGACGGGCACCGGGGCGAGAAGCAGAGACAGCATCGGCGGCCTGTACCAGGACATCGAGCACCGTGTTGGGGTCGACATCGGCATGGTGAGCCTCGATAGCGTGGACAATAACGGGCTTCTCACCATAACGGCGGGCAAGCTCGGCGCCGATGACGGCATGCGGGCCCTCGACGTCGTGGTCAATTGCCTTACCCAGGTCGTGAAGCAGACCGGCGCGCTTGGCGGTCACAACGTCCAGGCCAAGCTCGGAAGCCATCACGCCGCACAGGTCAGAGACTTCGAGGGAGTGCTGAAGCACGTTCTGACCAAACGAAGTACGGCTGTCTCTTATACACATCTCCGAGCCCACGAGACTAGGCATGATCTCGTA
>URVF01000222.1 GCA_900551185.1 uncultured Collinsella sp.
CGTCGGCAGCGTCAGATGTGTATAAGAGACAGACGAATGACCTGATCGTCGTTGCAACGATACGGGTTGACATAGCCCGAAGCACGATCGGCGGCAATGCGCTCGACAAGTTCGGGCGACAACGCCGAGGGAATACGGTCCATGCGCGCCTTAATGACGACCGTTTCTTGATTAGATGCCATGGCATGCTCCTTAAGAAGGATGCGCAATCGGTTACAATGTGCAGCCCACGACCTCGATTATGGCAAAAATCGGCACTAAAAACGGGAGCAATGGCAGGGAGCGCGATTTTGTGAAGAGGCAGGAGAGGGCCAGGGCCAGGAGTGCGACGGCAAATGCCACGATGCCACCCATAGGGTCGAGCGTGCAAAGCGCAAAGAGTGCTTTGGCGTCCCCCATGCCAATCCCCGGGGCTTGACGAAGGCGCCGCCAGAGGGACTCAGTCAGCACGAGAGCAAGATAAACAATGACGGCAAGACCCGCGTGGTCAAGCGCTGTGTTCAAACCGAGGTCGAGCCAAACACCCGCCAACGCCGCCACGGCACATGCGCCGGCAAGCCCATTGGGAAACCGTCGCTCTCGGGCATCAATTGCCACGCCGGCAAAGATGCAAATCCAAAACGGGATATAGACCATCGGACGCCTCCTCGAGCTGCATCGCAAAAGCAAAAACCACCACAAAGGTGCCTGTCCCCTTTGCGGTGGTTTTGGTGGTGGTTATTTGGCGCCTTGCATGACCTCGTCAAGGGTAACGTTGACGGCGTGCTGCGTCGGCACCCAGTCGACCTTCAGGAACAGCGCGGCCACCGTGATGGGGATATAGCTGATCATAAAGATCGGGAAGGTAAACAGGTTAGTCACCAGACGCCACTTTTGAGCGCAGTGAATGTGCTTGTACTCAAAGATAGTTGTGAGCAGCGCCAGGATAAAGAAAGTCTGATACATCATGGCGAAGGTCATAATGAGCGAAGCGGCGCACGCCTGCATCTCGACTTCGGTAGCCAAGAAGCCGTGCGAGAGCCCGCCCACGATGAGGAAGGTCGCGTTGGCGAGCATGGAGATCAGGGACAGCAGCATGCCCGGAGCGATAGTCATAAACATGTCGTAGGCGGCAAAGCGATGATAGCGGAACGTCGATTTGACAAGATGCTTGCCATAGGTAAAAAAGACCTGGTAGAAGCCCTTGGTCCAGCGCATGCGCTGTTTCCAGGATGCCTTGAACGTCACGGGCTGTTCGTCAAAGAACTCCGCCGGCGCATAGCCAATGCGAATGCCGTGAATGGCGCAGAACGTGGTGAACTGAATATCCTCGGTCAGCGTGTGGAACTGCCAGCCGTGCATGCCCTCGATAACACTGGCGGAGATGAGGTAGCCCGAACCCGAGACAGCGCAAGAAGTCTTGCAGATATTGCGCGCGTTGTTGAGAAAGCGCGCCTCGCGCAGGTACCAAGTAGCATTAGCTGCCGAGATCCACGAGCTGCCAAAGTTCTTGGAGTTGCGATAGCTCGTGACCACATGGAATCCCTGGTCAAAGGCATCGTTCATCTTGGACACGTAATCGCGGGATATGACGTTATCAGCATCGAAAATAAAGTAGCCCTCAAACGTGTCGGGATACTCGTTAAGGATGCGGTCAAAACCAAAGTCCATGACCCAGCTCTTACCCTTGCGGGCCAGGTCGTTGCGCTCATAAACGATGGCGCCCGCCTCGCGCGCGAGCTGCGCCGTGTTGTCGGTGCAGGCATCGGCGACCACGAAGACCTCGATAAGCTCGGACGGATAATCCTGGTCCTTGATGGAGCGAACGAGGTTGGCAATCACGGCCTCCTCATTATGCGCCGCGATAAAGAAAGCATAGCGATGGAGTTTTTTGGCCTTGGGAGGCGCGACCTCACCACGAAGAGCGCCAATGACAAAGAAGACCACCTGGTACAGAAAGCAGACCGTGAGCAGCGTGACGACAATCTGGTTGAAGATCACGATGGGTGTGTTGGTTTGTAAAAAGGCGAGCATGCAGGCCCCCAGCAACGCGTTACGTAAACAACCGTATATCTTACCGCAGGCTTACCGAGTTCAAGAAACCACCTAATACTGGCTAGGCTTCGAGAAGACCGAGCTGCGGAACGATTTCATCTCCAGCGGCCGTGCGACCGAGCGAGCGCGGAGCCAGATCATCGAGAACCGCAGCGAGATCCCACGGCAACTCGTCGCGGCACTCAATGCGCTCCCCCGTCACGGGATGGTCGAACGCCACGCGCCAAGAATGCAGGAACTGCCTGGTCAGGCCCTGGTCGGCGCGCACATCGCACTTGCCGTAGAGCGGATCGCCCACGCAGGCGTGGTTGATATGACGCATATGCACGCGAATCTGGTGCGTGCGACCGGTAAACAGATGGCACTCAACGAGCGTATAGCCATCGTCAAAGCGCGTGGAATCAAAGCGCTCGAGGACCTTAAAGGTCGTAATGGCCTGACGGGCAAAGGGGTCGTCCGAAACCGCCATCTTGACGCGGTCGCGCGTCGATCGGGCAATACCGGTGTTAATGGTTCCCTCATCCATAGCGATATGACCGTGAACGAGCGTGATATAGCGACGGTCGAGCGTGCGCGTGCGGATAAGATTTTGAAGCGCGCGCTGGGTGTCGTCGTCTTTTGCCGCGAGCATAAGGCCCGAGGTATCGCGATCCAGGCGATGCACGATGCCGGGGCGGTCCTCACCCTGCACGGTACCAAGACTGTCTCTTATACACATCTGACGCTGCCGACGATCTTACGCGTGTAGAT
>URVF01000223.1 GCA_900551185.1 uncultured Collinsella sp.
CAGCGTCAGATGTGTATAAGAGACAGGGTGCAGGCTCGGCCGTAACCTCGGTCTCGGCGGACGCAACCTCAGCGGTCTCGGCCTCGGCGGCCTCAGACTCCTCGGCAACCTGTTCCTCGACAGCGTCGGCCGCTTGGGCCTTGGCCTTCATCGCCGCGACAAAGCCGGCAGGCATACCGTCAAACTCGCGAACACCGGCAAGCGAACGCTCGATATCCTTGGCGCACGCTTCGGACACAGTTGACACGTGACGCTCGGCGGCCTTGGCACGGGCCTCGCGCTTGGGATTGGGCTGACCCGCTCGGTTGGACCTGCGGTTACGGTTCCTGTTGTCGACGTCTGCCATACGTGGCCACCTTTCCTGTCGCTGCCGCTATCGGCTTTTCCCATCCATGATACCCCGCCGCGTACAAAAAAGACGGCCCCGAAGGACCGCCTTTCGCATCGATTTGCCCGCACGGCAAGCACCGCCGCAATTCGCCACTAGTCGCGACGGCCAAGGATGTTCAGGATGCGCAGGAACACGTTGATAATGTCAACGAACAGATTGGACGCCATGAGCACGGCGTTGGGCAGCGTAGGCGGCACCGTCGTGGCAACATAGGTGTCGTAGCCAATAAAGCCGGCGAACACCACGATCACGATCAGGTCGGTGATGGACTGCGAGACGCCCATGAACATCAGCACGATCTCAACCAGAATAGTGGCGAGCAGAATGCCAAAACCGATGCCATATACGCGCTGGAAAAACTTGGGGAAGGTCACGCCCAGCGCGCCAAAGACAAAGGTGATGGCGGCCGTGGCGATAAAAGCGGTGTTGATGGTGGGCAGGTCGTAGTTGGCAAGGCCAAACGACGCGGTCAGGCCAAAGGTACTTGCAAAGATTACGTAGCCCACAAGGGACAGGCCCACGGACTGCTTGCCGGCGGCGGCCGACATCATGACCATGCCGACGATGGTCAAAATAAACGAGCCAAAGACCAGCGGCAAGGCTGCGCCGCTCATCATCATGCGCGCAAACGACATGGTGCTCGTAAAGTAGGCGCCGGCGCCCATGGCGCAAAAGCCCAAGAAGATCAGGGCAGACATGACAAGGTTGTACGCGCGCGGCGACATCTCCTTGGCACGGCTTGCACCGGTCTCGATGGGGCCGTTCTGATAGCCCTGGATATCGTTCATACTTCGTCCTTTCACAAAGCGCCGTGAAAGACGGCGCAGCAGATGACAAGATTCCTGCCATTGTACCCGAACGCCGTGCGTCCTTACCTACGGCGCTCGCCCTCAAGCGTACGATCAAACGCCCAGACCCACCAACGCATCACGTGGGCCTGCGAGCCGTCCGACCGTCCGCACGCCTGGTCCTCCAGATACAACTCGGTCGCATGCCCGCCAAAACGAACCTTATACGTTGCCGTACGAACACCGTGAACCGTCAGGCCAAACCCAGTGGTCGAGACAATCTCGTCAATCGTAAAGCAACGACCGTCGACCCAGCAGACGGTGACCGGCACGACCTGTCCGCCCGCGAGGATGCGAGCCACGACGTCCACATACTGCTTGTGCACGCGCCGAGTTTTGCCATCTGTCTGTCGATATTCCATGCCTCCTATTATCGAACGCATGTTTGCATGTTGTAAAGCGAACAGACTGTGGTTTTGGAGTGTCGTAGTAATCGCACGTGTCCGCATGGCGTGTTAGCAAAAAGAACACCCGCGGTCAACAGGGCTAATATTCAATTTTAGTGCCAAAAAGTTCACTTCTCCCATCAGAACTCGGTAAAGAAACCCACAGGAGGTGATACGATTTATCATGTTTTTGTAACGTGTCTGCAAACTTCGAGAAAGCCCATATATGGACGTAACGTTCTCAACCTTCCTCGGCCAAATTGTGTCGAACCCAGTCCTTGCCGTCACCGTGATCCTCGCGTTGGGCGCCATCTTCGTCAATGGATGGACCGACGCGCCCAACGCCATCGCGACCTGCGTCACTACGCGTTGCATGCCCGCCCGCGCCGCCATTCTCATGAGCGCCGCATTCAACTTCCTCGGCGTGCTCATCATGACGCACTTTAACGCGAGCGTCGCCAACACCATCTCACATATCGTCGACTTTGGCGGAAACAGCACCATGGCGCTCGCGTGCCTCTGCGCGGCGCTGTTCTCCATCGTCGTCTACGGCGCCACAGCGTCGCGTTTTGGTATCCCCACCTCGCAAAGCCACAGCCTTATCGCCGGCCTGACCGGTGCCGCTATCGCCCTCGGCGGCGCGAGCAGCGTCAACGTCCACGAATGGATGAAGGTCATCTACGGCCTGGCGCTCTCCATCGGTCTGGGCTTTGTCATGGGCTGGATCCTGTGCAAACTCGTCTCGATTCTGTTTGCCGCCGCCAACAGGCGACGTGCCAACGTCTTCTTTAAATACGCTCAGATCGCGAGTGCCGCGGCCATGAGCTTTATGCACGGCGCGCAGGATGGACAGAAGTTCATCGGCGTGCTCTTTTTAGGCGTGGCCTTCGCCAGCGGCCAGACGAGCGTCGGCGATGCCGGCATCCCCATCTGGATTATGCTGCTGTGCTCGGCAACCATGGGCATCGGCACCAGCGTGGGCGGCGAGCGCATCATCAAGTCCGTCGGCCAGAGTATGGTTAAGCTCGAGAAGTATCAGGGCTTCTCTGCCGACCTCGCAGGCGCCGCGAACCTGCTGCTTGCTACCCTTACCGGCATCCCCGTGTCCCTGTCTCTTATACACATCTGACGCTGCCGACGATCTTACGCGTGTAGAT
>URVF01000224.1 GCA_900551185.1 uncultured Collinsella sp.
TACGAGATCATGCCTAGTCTCGTGGGCTCGGAGATGTGTATAAGAGACAGCTATTCAATTTGGCAAACTGGTGCACTAGATGCCGCGAACGCTCTTTATTGATGCAGACGCCTGCCCGGTCACGCGCGAGTCGATTGACTGCGCGCGGCGGGCGGGCGTCGCCGTCGTTATCGCCGGCAACAGCACACAGAACCTGGAACGCCACATTCGCCGCGACGATCCGCGCGACGTCGAGCATGCGCGACGCGGATTTTGGGTCACGACGCTCGATGTGAGCGTGGGCGCCGACAGCGCCGACTTTGCCATTGTCGAACGCCTGCAGGCGGGCGACGTAGTCGTGACGCAGGACATTGGCTTGGCGAGCATGGTGCTCGGGCGCGATGCCGCCGCCATCGGCGTGCGCGGGCGCGTCTACGATAAGGCGACCATCGACATGCAACTGTTTATTCGCCACGAGGAAAAGAAGGTGCGCCGCGCCGGCGGTCGCACTCGCGGTCCGGCGGCATTTACCAGCGAAGACCGGGCCCGCTTTAAGCGCAACCTCACCGAGCTGCTGCGCTAACCAAGGTAGATTTTCGGGACATGCCCGGAAATCTACCTTTTTGTTTTGAGCGGTGTGAGCGCTCGGAATCCATGGCTCAACAAAAAACGGGCTTCAAAATGCCATGCGTCGCCGCATTGCGCAGGCGCCGAGCATGGCTATTTGAAGCCCATTTTTTAGGCCTACTTAGAGGCCGAAGGCGGATAGGATGAGGCCCCAGCCGGCACCGATGACGTACATCATGATCAGGAACAGGACGTTTTCGCGGGCGCTGCGGTTGGTGCGGAACAGCACCAGGTAGCCCACACCGGCAGAGATGAGCGTGCCGGCGAGCATCGGCGCCAGCTGTAGCGCGCCCTCCAGGTACAGCTGCGTAATGACCACGCTGGCCGAGCAGTTGGGGATCAGGCCGACGAGTGCCGAGCCCAAGACGGCGAGCGTCTCGTTGCCACGCAGGAACTGCTCGATCGCGGACTCTCCGAAGGTCTCGAGCACGGCAACTAGAATCAGCGTCACCAGGAAAATAAAAACCGAAACCTGCACGGTGTGCGAGATCGCGCTGCGGATAATCGACAGGACGGGCACACCTTCGTGGGAGTGACCGTGGTCGTGCCCATGGCCGTGGTGGTGCTCATGCTCGCCTGCGTGACCGTGGTCATGGCTGTGTCCGTGGTCGCGCTCGTGTTCATCTTCATCATCATCGCAACCGCAATGGTCGCGCTCGCACAACTCGTGGATGTGGTCGGCGCTCACGCCCGCCTCGGCCACCTCGTCGATGATGTCACCGCCAGTGTGGTCGTCGTGCGCGCAGTTCACATGAGCCGGATTGGCAGCGGTCCCCAGCACGGTACGGCGAATCGCCGCATGCGCGCGGGCATTACGACGAAGGCCGCGGATAGCCGCGTCCACGATAAAGCCCGTGACCAGCGCGATCAGTGCCTTCGAAGCCAAAAGCATCGCCATGGTCTGCACGGGCACCTGCTCGGCGAGCAACAGCGGCAGCATCTCATCGGAGGTCGAGAGGAACACGGCGACCAGCGTGCCCAGCGTCACGACACGGCCGGCGTACAGCGTTGCTGCCATGGCCGAAAATCCGCACTGCGGCACAATGCCCAGCAGCGAGCCAGCCACAGGACCCGCAGCGCCGGCGCGCTTGATAGCGCCGTTGACGCGGTCGCCCGCAACGTGCTCAAGTGTCTCGAGAGCAAGATACGTCACCAACAAAAACGGCGCCAGCGAGAGCGTGTCCTTGCCGGCGTCGAGCAGAATATCAATCAGCAAATCCATGACGGATGGAACCTTTCATGTCTTTCGGCAGCATTGTAAAAGTCCTAGCGGTCAACTAGGGTATTGTAGTTGTCCTAGGCGCGATGCCAATAGTTGCCCATGGTAAACTATCATCTCGCCACATCTCAATGAACCCGAGCCGCGCGGTGCGGCCCGTCCAAGGAGCAGTTATATGAACGTTTCACAAGCACTCGAATACGAGCGTCAGCCGTTTATCCCCATGTTTATCTATGGCGATCACGGCGCCATGGAGTCCGAGCGCCAGAAGGGCGAGGAGGCCCTTAAGGTGCTCGAAACCGAGTACTTTACCGCCGAGGGCGACCCCAGCTTCGACTTTGCCACCGTGCGCGACCTGGCTGACCGCAACCGCGACCTGTGCGACCAGATTGGCGAGGCGCGCCTGCGCAACGTGACGCCCGCGACGCTTTCGCGCGGCCTGTCCGATGCCGACACCTGCGCCGCCATCGGTAAGATGCAAAAGCGCACCGCCGCGTCGGTCATGCGCGAGATCCGCGGCGACCGCGACGCGCTCGGCGTGGCCTACGCCCGCAAGCCCATCCAGGGCACCGTGCTCGGTATCGACATCGAGACCACCGGCCGTGCACCCGAGCGCGGTTATATCATCAATGTGGGTTGGGAAATCATGGAGCTCACCAGCGACGCCGTCCCGCACGACGCCGAGGCACACTACTGCGGCCTGCCCGATATCTACCGCGGCGAGGATGTGCCGTTGTCGAATATCCACCACATCACCTGGGACGACATCGACGGCAAAAAGCCGTTCCGCGAGAACAAGGAACTGCAGAAGCAGCTGCTCAAGCTTATGAAGAAGTACCCGTACATGGCGCACAACGCCGCCTTTGAGGACAGTTGCTGTCTCTTATACACATCTGACGCTGCCGACGATCTTACGCGTGTAGAT
>URVF01000225.1 GCA_900551185.1 uncultured Collinsella sp.
AGTCTCGTGGGCTCGGAGATGTGTATAAGAGACAGGCTCTCGGCCCTGCACGGCCATGGCACGGGCGACCTGCTCGACGACATCGTGGCCCTGTTGCCCGAGGAGGAGGACGAGGTCGCCGATGAGTTCCCCGATGCGTTGAACGTGGCCATCATCGGCCGCCCCAATGCCGGGAAGTCGTCGCTGTTCAACCGCATCCTGGGCGCCGACCGCTCCATCGTGTCCAACATTGCCGGCACCACGCGCGACGCAATCGATACCGTTGTCGAGCGCAACGGCAAGCACTACCGTATGGTCGACACCGCGGGCATTCGCAAGAAGAGCACCGTGTACGAGAACATCGAGTACTACTCCATGGTTCGCGGTCTGCGCGCCATCGACCGTGCCGACGTGGCGCTCCTCGTCGTCGACGCCTCCGTGGGCGTTACCGAGCAGGACCAGAAGGTCATGGGTCTTGCCATCGAGCGCGGCTGCGCCATCGTTGTGCTGCTCAACAAGTGGGATCTGCTCGACGACGACCGTAAGCGCGAGGCCTGCATGGAGACCATCGACCGCCGTCTGGGCGTTATGGCTCCCTGGGCCCAGTACCTGCGCATCTCTGCCCTGACCGGCCGCAGCGTCGAGAAGATCTGGGCGATGGTCGACGCCGCCGAGAAGACGCGCTCGCAGAAGATCAGCACCTCGCGCCTCAACACGTTCCTCACCGACCTGCGCGAGTTCGGTCATACCGTGGTGGACGGCAAGCGCCGCCTGCGCATGCACTACGTGACCCAGACGGGCGTCAACCCGCCGACGTTCACGTTCTTCGTCAACCACAGCGATCTGGTCAACGACACCTATCAGCGCTACATCGAGAACCGCATGCGCTCGACCTTCGACTTTGCCGGCACGCCTATTCGACTCTTCTTTAGGAAGAAGGAGCAAAAGGATGCATAATCCGATTCTGCTGACCGCCATCTGCGCCGTGGTCTCGTTCTTTATCGGGGCGATTCCGTTTGGCCTGATCCTTGGCCGCGTGTTCAACCACACCGACATTCGCAAGGCGGGCTCCGGCAACATCGGCACCACCAACGCACTGCGCGTGGCCGGCCCCAAGGTGGCCGCACTCACGCTGCTGCTCGACTGCCTTAAGGGCGCCATCTGCGTCCTTATCGCGCGTCCGCTCATTGCGAGCGTGGGCTATGGCTTCCCCGTGAGCATTATGGCTCCCGGTGCCGCCGGCGATTGGATGCTCGGCGTCATTTGCCTGGCAGCGGTGTGGGGCCATATCTTCTCGCCCTACCTCAACTTCCATGGAGGCAAGGGTATCGCCGTGGGTCTGGGCGTTATCCTCGCCTGGTACTGGCCCATTGGTCTGTCGCTGCTGGGCATGTTTATCGTGGCCGTCGCCATCACCAAGTTCGTGTCGGTGGGCTCGCTTGCCGCGGCCATCGGTCTTCCCATTGCCGCTTGTGCGGTCTTTCCGTACAGCAGCCTAGGACTTAAGTTTTGCATGGCGATGATCGGCATCACCGTGGTGTGGGCCCATCGTGCGAACATCAAAAAGCTCATGACCGGTAAGGAGTCCAAGCTCTCGTTCACCAAGCGCGTCACCGAACCCGACGATAAGTAGGAGAGAGTCATGAATGTTGCGCTGATTGGCTCCGGCTCCTGGGGAACCGCCGTCGCCGGCCTTGCCGCCGCGCGAGCCGAGCGCGTGACCATGTGGGCCCATAGCGAGCAGACGGCCGCCGGCATCAATGGCGAACACCGCAACCCCCGCTACCTTGTGGACTACGTGCTGCCCGGCAACGTCGTCGCCACGACCGAGCTCGTGCAGGCGCTCGACGGCGCCGAGGCCATCATCTTTGCCGTGCCTTCGACGCACCTGCGTGGCGTCTGCCACCAGGCGGCGCCGTTCATCGTGGACGAGACGCCGGTTCTGTGCCTCACCAAGGGAATCGAGCCCGAGTCCGGCCTGCTCATGAGCGAGGTCATCGCCAGCGAGATCGGCAACGAGGCGCGCGTGGCGGCCCTCTCGGGCCCCAACCATGCCGAGGAGATCTGCCGCGGCGGACTTTCTGCCGCCGTCATCGCCAGCAAAGATCCGCAGATAGGGGAGACCTTTAAGGACCTGCTCCTGTCCACGGCCTTCCGCATCTATCTGTCGCAAGACATGACCGGTGTCGAGGTTTGCGGCGCCATGAAAAATGTCATCGCCATCGTGTGCGGCATCTCCGCCGGCACCGGTGCCGGCGACAACACGCTCGCCCTCATCATGACGCGCGGCCTAGCCGAGATCAGCCGTCTGGTGCACGCCCGCGGCGGTCAAGCTATGACCTGCATGGGACTTGCCGGCATGGGCGACCTCATTGCCACCTGCACCTCGGAGCATTCGCGCAACCGCACCTTTGGCTACGAGTTTGCCCACGGCGTGTCGCTCGACGAGTACCAGACGCGCACGCATATGGTTGTCGAGGGCGCAGTCGCGGCTCGCAGCGTCAGCGAGCTTGCCCGTTCACTGGGCGTAGACATTCCGCTCACCTTTGCCGTGGAGCAAACGCTCTACAACGGTGTTACTTTGGATAGGGCGCTCGAGATTCTTACCGACCGCGTACCCTCCCAAGAGTTCTACGGACTCACCGACTAGCGCAGAAAGGCTTCTACCTGTCTCTTATACACATCTGACGCTGCCGACGATCTTACGCGTGTAG
>URVF01000226.1 GCA_900551185.1 uncultured Collinsella sp.
TACACGCGTAAGATCGTCGGCAGCGTCAGATGTGTATAAGAGACAGCCACAATGCGATCGGCATCCATGACACTCGCGATGCGCTGGGCGATGATGAGCACGGTCGCATCGGGAATCCGAGCGATGTGCTCGCGAATCTTTGCGTCGGTCGCCATATCGACCGCGCTGGTGGAGTCATCAAAAATGAGCACGCGCGGATGCTTGAGCAGCGTGCGCGCGATGCACAGACGTTGCTTCTGGCCACCCGAGACACCGGCGCCGCCTTGGCCCAACTCGCCGTCCAGCCCGCCGATGCGATCAAGGAACTCGTCCACGCACGCCGCGCGGCAAGCCGCGAGGAGCTCATCGTCCGACGCCTGCGGATTGCCCCACTGCAGGTTCTCGCGCACGGTGCCCGTGAACAGCACATTCTTTTGCAGCACAATGCCCACAGCGTCGCGCAAGGCGGCGAGGTCGTAGTCGCGCACGTCGCGTCCGCCCACAAGCACGGCGCCTTCGGTGGCGTCGTACAGGCGCGCAATCAGCTGCACAAGCGAGCTCTTGCCCGAGCCCGTGCCGCCGAGGATGCCCACCGTCGAGCCGCTCTCGATGCGAAGGTCGATATGCTCGAGCACATCCTCGGCTGCATCCGCGCGGTATTTAAAGGAAACGTCGCGAAACTCGATACTGCCGTCCGCTGGCGCCGCAGTCGCGAGGTCTCCCGCAGGGTTGGCGATAAAGGGCTCCTCATCGAGCACCCCTGCGATACGGCCCACACTCGTGAGAGCGCGCGTGAGCAGCAAAAACACGTTGGAAATCATCATGAGCGAATTCATGATCAGCAGCACGTAGCTCATAAAGCCCGTGAGCGAGCCCACGCCCAGCTTGCCGGCGAGAATCATGCGGCCGCCAATCCACAGGATGGAGAGCGCAGCCACGTACATCGACAGCTGAAACACCGGCAGGTTGAGCACCGCGCTGCCAAAGGTCTTTGTCGCAGTGCGCGCAAGCCCGGTATTGACTGCGTCGAACTTGGCCTCCTCGTGCTCGGTACGAACGTAGGCCTTGACGGCACGCACGGCGGTGAGGTCTTCCTGTACCACGCCGTTGAGGTGGTCCATCGAGGTCTGGAGTTGGCGGTAGAGCGGGCTCACGCGATAGGTGATGACGCCCAGTACGATTGCCAGCACGGGCAAGATGATCGCAAAGACGGTGGCGAGCGGGCGCGACAGCATCAGCGCGTAGATAAGGCCGACGATAAGCGTCACCGGGCCGCGCACCATAGGGCGAAAGCCGTTGCCCACAGCATTTTGGATAACGGTGATGTCCGTGGTCATGCGGGTGACGAGCGAGCTGGCGTCGTAGTTGTCCAGGTTACCAAAAGCGAGCGTCTGAATCTTTTTGTACTCGGCCTCGCGCAGGTTAGCGCCTAGGCCCGAGGCAACGCGGGCGGACGTGCGGGCATAACCCAAGCCCAGTACCAGCGAAAGCGCAGCGCACACCAACATGTACGCGCCCTGCAGCAGCATGTAGTTGATATCACCCGCAGGCACGCCCACATCGATGATGTTGGCCATGATGACCGGGATAAACAGCTCGAGCACCGTCTCGACCGACACAAAGAACACGCCGAGGATGGCATCGCGACGGTATGTCCCTAGATAGGAAAACAGTATTTTGAGATTGCGCACGCAGGTTCAACCCCCATCAAACGTTGTTCGCAAACGCACGTATTATTGCGCGCCGAATAATGGTGTCAAGTATTCCGAAATCGTTTTCTGCAAGGTTAGCGCCGGCGGCGAGTTCTCGTGATGTGTGTCCATATTCACTCGGAATAATGGTGCGCGAGACTTTTTCGCTCCGGCGTCATCACAAACCTTGACTCTACAATCGTTATAGGGTTTTCACTACACTGGTACGTAAACAAACCCAGCCAGAAAGCCCCGCCCATGGAACACGACCTCACACGTGGCAATGTCCTTAAGACCATCGCGGTCTTTGCCCTGCCTTATATGCTCTCGTACTTTTTGCAGATGCTCTACGGCATGGCCGACCTGTACATGATGGGACAGTTTAGCGGCGCCGCCGGCATCACCGCCGTGGGCAATGGCGCACAGACGCTCTACATCATTACCGTGACGCTCGTGGGCCTGGCCATGGGAACGACGGTCATCGTCGGCCACGCCGTGGGCTCGCGTCGCTTCGATCGCGCCGAGACCGCCATCGGCAACACCATTACGCTGTTTATGGGCGTCTCGGTGGTACTGGCCGTCATCTTGTTTGCACTATGCCCGCAGGTTGTGGCGCTCATTGGCACGCCGCCCGAGGCGGTCGAAGGCACCGCCGCCTACCTGCATATCTGCTTTGTCGGCATTCCGTTTATCGCCGCATACAACATTCTTTCGGCCATCTTTCGCGGGCTGGGCGATTCGCGCTCGCCTATGTACGTGATTGGCGTGGCATGCATCATCAACATCGCGCTCGACTTTCTATTTATCGGCCACATGGGGCTCGGCCCCGTGGGCGCGGCGCTCGGCACGGTGACCGCGCAGACGGCCAGCGTTGCCCTCGCACTCGTGTGGCTTAAGAGCCGCCGCACGAACATCCATGTTAAGCGCAGCGACCTGCGCCCCCAGCCCGAGGTGCTCGGCAGCATCCTTAAAACTGTCTCTTATACACATCTCCGAGCCCACG
>URVF01000227.1 GCA_900551185.1 uncultured Collinsella sp.
ATCATGCCTAGTCTCGTGGGCTCGGAGATGTGTATAAGAGACAAAGATACGCCGCCGTGCACATAGGGGTAGCAACCCTCGAGTACCAAGCAGATTCTCATTTATCGCCACCCTCCTTGCGCTCGATCGTCACGGTCTTATCATTTGCCTTGAGCAGATACAGATTGCCCGTAAGGTGCGTCAGTTCGCCACCCGTGACTGCACCCGGCTCGCCATTATTGGCGCGGAACATGAGCCACGCCTCGTCGTGGAAATTGCCCAGGCTGAGCGTCCAGGCATCCGCACTGGTATCCACTCTCACCGTAACCGACGAAAAGCGCTGGATGGCACCGGAGCACTCCGAGCCGGTCTGGCGGCGCAGGTCGGGCGCAGACTTGGTAAGCCAGTCCAGGTAGTCGGTCAGGCCGCCCTTGTAGACTTCCCAGCCCTCCTTGGCGCCGCGATCGGGATCCAAAAGGTCGTCCGGGTGCATAAAGTGCGTACTCACGTAGTGCATGTTGAGCTCGGACACGGCAGCCAGGCGCATATAGGAATCGTCGACCATGCCGCCCGAGACAATACGCGGCTGCTCCACAATACCATCGCTCGCCACGCCAAACTCCTGCACGTAGGGCAGGTCGGTACCGTCCTCAAAGTACGTACTGGCGATGGTCTTAATGCGCGGAACGTCGGTGCCGATAAGCTTGCGTGCGCGGGCCGAAAGGATATTTGACGGCGGCACGTAGACCGAACCGTGCGCATTGGGCAGCACCTCGTCCTGGAAGGCGATAAGCTCGTTGAGCGAAGCGACGAGCGTTTCCTTGTTCTTCCAGGTCTTGTAGTCATACAGCGTGCCATAGTCGGTATCCCAGAGCGCCAGAGGCTGATGGTTGTAGCCGTGAAAGCCCAGCTCTCCGCCCATCTGCAGCAGCATGCCGCCAAAATAGCGGAACTGCGTGGTATCGGCCTGGCGCGCGGGCTCGGTCTGGTTGACCGCGTCCTCGTAGTTTTCGATCATCACGCCGGTATAGCGAATGCCGTATTTTTGCGCAAGCTTTTGCAGATCGGGCCACCAGACCTTTGTGTAAAAATCGGCAATGGAAAGGCCGTAGTCACGCTTGATATAAGTACCATCGCCCGAGGGCACGGGGCTAGGAAAGTCGTCCAAATAGAACACGGCGCTGTTGATGACCGGATAGGCCGAGGCATCACCCAGCAAGCTTATGGCCGAAGCATAGAACCCACGCATGACCTTGTCGTAGATACCAATGTTGCACACCACGGTGTGACCACTGCCGCAATCGTTAGACCAAATGAGCGGCGTGCCCGCGTCACCGGTCTTTGCCCATACGTGCGCCGTTTCGCGCAATGAAACCGAAAGCGAAGAATCGAAGGGATCCGAGAACTCGTAGCGCTCTCCTCCGCCCAACATAAAGTCATTGCTCGGAACGATACTTTCGGCTGCCGCATAGTCATATCCGGCCGATTCGATCCCAAGCTTGGAAGCAACAGCCTGCAGGTAGTTCGAGTTATCTGGCGTCATGCCCAGCATGAGTGAGCCGCCCGCACTCACCCAACTCATCAGATCGGTCAGATGCGTACCCAGTCCGTCAAGCGAGGGCATAAGCACAATCACGCGATCAAAAGACGTGAGCGATGGGATCGCGTCCGCACCGTCGGTGGCAATATCAACATCGCGATGGGCGATCTTCATGTCCAGCAAAATCTGGTCGAACTGTTCCTTTACGTCCTCGACGCCAGCTTGATCGGAATCGGTAACGACCAGGCATGTGGGCTTTTGGCCAAAGATTGCCGAGGAGGCAGGCACCGCATCGTTGGCGGCAAGCATCCCCAGCTTATGCTGGCCCGCACTGTACTGCACGCCGGCACGCTCCACCAGCAGCACGGCGGCCATGGCAATAAAGACCGCCCACACCACGAGGAGTCCCATCCAACGAAAGCGGCCTGCACGGTCGCGGATATGTTGCGCCACACTCATCTGGCCTCCTCCCCGTCGCGCCAAAACGCCAACTTTTCGCGGTTGTCGGCGCTCAAATACACATGCTGCTTGTCAATCGCATCGATCACACGGTGAACCTCGTCACCATCGCGGCGCATCACGGCAAGGCGCAGGCAAAGCATCCAAACCTCCTGCTCCTCGGGCACGTCGAGCACCAGCTGGTTGGTCACGGCCTGCGCCTCGTCGATCTGTCCGACATCGGCCAGCGCCGTCGCGTATCGAATGCGCAGCTCAAGGGTATCCTCGCGCTCGCAGCGACGCGCAAGCAGGCGCGCGTACTGTTGGCGCTGAATCTGAGCCACGCGCCCCTCAGCCAAGCCCGAGTCCAAGTATTCACCAAGAAAATCGCAGTATTCGTTGAGGTTTTGCGCGTTCGGGTCCGTCTTAAAGGCACGCTCCAGCTGCTGCAGTTTAAGGTCGGACTCCTTGGAGATCTGCGCCACCGCCGTCGCGGCATAGTGCGCCACCTCAACGTCGTCGTTAAGCTTAGCCGCCTGCAGCTGCGCCAGGTAAGCGTCGGGCTCCTCGGTGAGCATGGAGAGCATAAGGCGGCGCCGGAATGCCGGGTCTGTCTCTTATACACATCTCCGAGCCCACGAGACTAGGCATGATCT
>URVF01000228.1 GCA_900551185.1 uncultured Collinsella sp.
TCTACACGCGTAAGATCGTCGGCAGCGTCAGATGTGTATAAGAGACAGGTGTTCAACCGTCCGTTTGAGCCGGAGTTTGTGACGGCTCAGGACGAGGCCCTGTGGATGGTCGTCCCCATGGGCGTCGTCGACAAGTACGTCAAGGATCCCGAGCTGCGCGCTAAGGTGCATCGCCTGGACAAGGAAGGCAAGGGCGCCGACCCTTCGTTTATGAAGGGCGACTTTGTCTTTAACCGCTGGCTGCGCATGTGGCACACCAAGCTGCGCCACTTTAAGCTGTTCAAGACGTATTACAAGTAGATGAGCGCGGCGCCCGTCCGGTTTGCATCGGGCGGGCGCGGGTATGATACGCGCAATTGCGCAAGCGTCACCAAGGAGGCGGCGATGGAAAAGCTGGGAGTTATCGGTGGCATGGGCGCCGAGGCCACGTCGTATTACTACGACCAGGTGGTGCGTCATACGGCTGCTGCCTGCGATCAGGAACATATCGACATGGTGGTGCTCTCCAAGTCGACCATGCCCGACCGCACGTTGGCCATTAAGACCGGCGAGCATGCCAAGCTGCTGGCGACCATGAAAGAGTGTGCCCAGGCACTCGAGTCGCTGGGCTGTGCGCACATTGCCATTCCCTGCAACACGTCGCACTACTTCTACGACCAGATCCAGTCGTTTACGAAGGTGCCGATTATCCACATGCCGCGTGAGTCGGTGCGCTATGCTCTGGCTGGTGCGGTGATGGGGGAGTGCGAGTTCGATCCCAACCTGAGTATGCCGGCCGAGCCGGTGCACAAGATTGGCATTATGGGAACCGATGGCACCGTGGGCGCGGGCGTCTACGGCCGCGAATGTAAGGCTGCGGGTGTTGAGGTTGTCTATCCCAGCGAGAAACGTCAGAACGATGTGATGTCGCTTATCTACGATGATGTGAAGGCCGGGCGTGAGCCCGATATGGATAAGTTCGACCGCGTGATGTGGGAGTTCGCCCGTAGCGGCTGCGACCGCGTCATTCTGGCCTGCACCGAGCTCTCGGTGCTGCAAAAGTACCGAGAGATGCCCGAGATCACCCTCGACGCCATGGATGTCCTGGTGCGCGAATCCATCATCCGCAGCGGCGCCCCCTACCGCCTCTAGCTTCCGACCCGCCAAAAAGGGACAGGTTAATTTTGGTAGGTTTTATCTGGTGAAACAGTAAAGGCCTCGGCTCGTTTGGTGCGAGCCGAGACCTTTTGCGTTGGGCGGTTGCTGTCGGTGATGAACTAGAACAGGAAGCCGATGGCGATGAGGGCGATGCTGACGATGAGCACGGCGATGTCTAGGCCCTTGATGGGGTAGCGCTTGTACGAGCTGGCGCGCGTACGCAGATAGAAGCCGCGCTGTTCTGCCGCCAAGGCTGTGGCATCGGTCTTGCCCACGCTCGAGATGAGCAGTGGCACGCACAGTGGCAGCATGAGCTTGAGCTTCTTGATGGGGTTCTTGGTGTCGTACTCGACGCCGCGTGCGGTCTGCGCCTCCATGATGGCGTTCATCTCCTGACCAAACACCGGCACAAAGCGCAGCGCCGTGGTAAAGGTGAAGGCATAGCGATACGGCACGTGCAGCACCTCGACGCAGGCGTTGGCAAGGTCGTTGAGCTTGGTCACCATGAGCATGAGGATGAGTGGTAACGCCACGCCCAGCAGGCGCAGACAGGCCTTCGATCCCGTGATGAGGCCCGTGTCGGTGATAAAGCTCCACACCACGTTGCCATCGCGCATAAAGGCTAGCTGGAGCACCAGCATGATAAGCGCGAGCGGAATCAGCAACTTGAGCAGCGAGAGCAGACGATCGACGACGCCGGCATAGGCGCCCAGCGCAAGGGTGAGTGCCAAAAAGCCCAGCAGCGCCACGTAGGTGTCGGACAAGAAGATGCCGACGATGATGGCGGCGGCGAGGCCCAGTTTGACGACGGGATTCAGGCTATGCAGCAGCGTATCGCCCGGCATGTAGTCGATGACGTTAACCACGGTGGACCATCTCCTTGGTAATGCGAACGATATCGGTGACCTCGCTCACCTGTGCAAAGGCGGGAGAGACGGAGGATGTCAGGCGACGAGAAAGCTCTATGACCTGGGGTGGCTCAACGTAGGCTTGCTGCATGAGCTCGATGTTCGAGAACAGCTCGTGCGTGCGGCCGCGCTCGAGGATGCGGCCGTCGGCCATGACTACGATGCGCTCGGCAAAGTCGGAGACGACTTCCATGTCGTGGCAGACCATGATTACAGCGCAGCCGCGCTCGGCCATGGTGCGTACGGTTTCCATGACGGTCATGCACTCGCGGTAGTCAAGGCCGCTCGTGGGCTCGTCGAGCACCACGATTTTGGGCTCTACGACCACGACGGAGGCGAGTGCCACCATCTGGCGCTGACCACGCGAGAGCGAGAAGGGCGCCTCGTCGGCCGGCAAGCCAAAGCGGTCGATGACGAGCTGGGCGCGACGCAGCGCCTCGGCACGGTCGATGCCGGCAAGCTCCAGGCCAAAGGCGACCTCGTCGAGCACGGTGTCCTTGCAGATCCTGTCTCTTATACACATCTGACGCTGCCGACGATCTTACGCGTGTAGA
>URVF01000229.1 GCA_900551185.1 uncultured Collinsella sp.
ACGCGTAAGATCGTCGGCAGCGTCAGATGTGTATAAGAGACAGGTCGAGGGGTCGGGGTTAAACGTAGTGGATGGGCCGGTTTCGCGGCGGCGGCATCGCAGGCGGCCGACCGAGGGCGCCCGGAAGTGAGCAAGGCACCCGTCTAACGACCGATTTCCAGCCAGTTGCATAGTACGTTGGCTCGCAACTCCATTTCCGTCGTCTTTTGCGCCTTAGTTTTGCACCTATAGCGCAATTCCAAGCGCGAGCAAAGACTTCGCACGATCGCATCAAGCTGCTCGGCATCGTTAAGCATGTCGTGCGTAACCAGAAAGACGTCATACCCCATACTTTGCAGCGCCGTCATGCGTTTGGCATCGTGGTCGAGCACGGCGCCTGATCCGTGGATAACCTCTCCCTGAATCTCCACGATGCCTGCTTTCATTATGGTTGGATTTACGATCACGATATCCCCGTAGCAGATTTTTTGCCCTGCAATGCTCTGCGCCGATGCGGTAAGCGGCGTAAGGTCGTTAACATAAACGTTTCGAAAGCCGGCACCGCCGCGCGAGCGAGGAAGCGATAGCAATAAAATTCCTGCAACTTCAAGCGGAGAAGCTGCTATACCTGTCACCAACTGCGCGGCGTTGTAAAACTTCGTACCCCACTTTCGTCTTTTCATCTTACTGGCGTACTCATGAAGCTCGTGTAATTCGATGAGCGGCTTCCTCATCCAGAGCGAAGTGCCCTTTAGCCTTGTGACCTCCTTCGTTTTCTTTTGTCCGTTGGGCCCCTTCGCATTTGCCTGTTCTTTGACTTTTATGCGCGCATAAACGCGTTTCCAGTGTGGCTCGTCTTGGCTTTCATCAAGGTCAAAGAGGGATTCGGTGGTTGCATTCTCGGCAGCGTCATTGGCTTTGTCTAGTTCCGCCTCTGCTGCAGCGGTGGGCTCAAAGACTGAGAACCATCCGCAAAATTCGTACATGGCAAGGACAAGATCGGTTGGAGACACAAAGCGCGCCATGGTAAATAGCGTCGCAAGTGGATTGGTAACCCTAAAGCTCATCGCGGTTTCCAGCGTGCTATCCACCCCCGAAGCATCATCACAGTGGATTGATGTCCGTAATCCCGAATGGTAGTTAACGCCACCGGCCAATGTTGTGGTAATAATCGGAGTTTTGAGGACGTCGACTACAAAGGCCGATTGAGATAGGGCTCGCCAGCCGTCTTCAGGGCTTGGCAGTCTTGGGTAGAGGTCACGGACCTGCGGTGGACAGCGCCAGTAGCGGAATGCGGTGTTTGCGCAGACAATCTCGTCCATGTGGACCTCCCCTAGTTTCGACCGTAGGCCGTGCGGATTGCGGGCATGGCCGATTATCTACCGGGGCATCATGCGGGTAAGTACTGGAAGCTGGCCAAATGCTGACCAAATATTGGATGGGATGTGTTGAAAGGTTGATCGAGCCATGAATGTGCTGGTACGAGCTGTGCGCCAGTGGTCTCTGTCTCCACAATTGCACATAGATTACGCACGGAATTCAATGAATGAACGCAGACGCATTTTGCAAAACGTGTAATGACGACACCTAAGGTGAACTGCGTAACATATAACGCCTTAGGTAACTTCGCTTCGATTTTGGTGTCAAAAAGAAAAAGGTCAGAGGCTAAACACCTCTGACCTGCGCTTTTGATGGTGGGCGATACAAGATTCGAACTTGTGACCCCATCCGTGTGAAGGATATGCTCTACCCCTGAGCCAATCGCCCGTCGCCTTTCGGCAAAAGAGATACTATCATAGCCGCGCGTGGTTTACCAAGAACTTTTTGCCCCCGATTTTAAATTCGTGGGCGCAAGCAGCACTGTTTCAACCCTGTCAGCTAACAAAACAGCAGCTAAACCACCATTTACCGCTTTATCCACGAAGTCTCGGGGCGGCAAATAAGTCGCGCGTTGTTGTAGGCCATGTCGAGCGTGAGGCAGGTGCGCGCGGCGTAGAAGCCGTCTTCGCGCTGGATGGTCAGCGCCAGCTCGGGCTTGTCGCCGGTCAGGCACAGCGGCAGCAGCAGTTGGATTCGGCTGCCGTAGAACTGCGGCACCGCGAGCGTGTAGTTGGCGGCGGCGCGGC
Source organism: uncultured Collinsella sp. (assembly GCA_900551185.1). GTDB lineage: Bacteria > Actinomycetota > Coriobacteriia > Coriobacteriales > Coriobacteriaceae > Collinsella. The sequence continues at coordinate 2,106 of URVF01000229.1, forward strand.
GGGCAGCCTCGACGACGGCGCCCTCAAAGGCGCGACGCAGCAGCAGCGAGTTGCCCTCCCCCATCAGGCTGGCGGGAATACGAGTCAGGTTCTCTTCGTCGCCCAGAATGTGGTCGATGTTGGAGCGGATGGGAAGGCGGTAGTCAAAGACAAGCTCGGAGGGGTCCTCGGCAAAGCGCACGCGGCACGGCAGGTACTCAAACGAGACCAGCATGGGGTCGCTCTCCTTAAAGAAGCCCTTCAAAAACCAGCGCTGGCGCGCGTCGGGCTTGGTGTTGGGCTCAAACAGGCCGTAGATGGTCTCGTAGCGGCGCGTGTACAGGCCGGTGTTGAACAGGCATCGGTCGTCGTCGAACACCAGCGGCAGGTTGGACGGCGCGGTCTGGTCCACGTCGCGCTCGGTCAAAAATACCGCGCGGCTAAACGAAAACTGTCTCTTATACACATCTGACGCTGCCGACGATCTTACGCGTGTAGAT
>URVF01000230.1 GCA_900551185.1 uncultured Collinsella sp.
GCCTAGTCGCGTGGGCTCGGAGATGTGTATAAGAGACAGCACCGGCACCCGCCGGCGTTGCAAGGCCGCGGCGAAAATCGGCCGAAAGCAGCACCAGCACCGCGCACATACCCGCCGGCATCGCCGAGACCATGTGTGCCGACATACGAGCCTGCGATGTCTTGACGTCCAAGCGGCGCTTGAGCTCAATGCGCTCCCCCACCATGCTCGACGCCTCGGATAACAGGTCGGCGAGCGGGGCACCGGTTCGCTGCGACACCTTGAGCGCCAAAGTGACAAGCGAAAGGCCGGGGGCATCGATACGGTCGAGCAGGCCATCCAACGCATCAGTCGCCGAGACGCCGCAGTCGATCGCCGCCGCCACGCGCAAAAACTCGGTATGCACCGGCTCTTGCGCGTGAGTTCCCACAAACCTCATGCCCTGGGCCAGTGAATGGCCCGAAGCGAGCGACATGGAAAGCGCCGTAAAGGCCTCGGGCATGACTTCTTCCACATCGTGTTGCTCGCGGTGACGGTCGAAAGTGTCGCGAGCGGCGCCTACGCCAAACGGCGCGAGCAGCCCCAGAACAAAGCCGATAGGCGACAGCGATACGACAGTCAGGACAATGCCGCAGACGCCACTCGATAGCAGCAAGCATGCCAGGCGCGCCTCATCATCCTCGACGACAAGGCCAAGGCGATGTGCTGGAATCAGCAGCGCCCAGGAGCGGGCAATCTTTTTTAGCAGGTCGTTTTCTACCAGCTCGCGCGGCAGCTTCTCGGCAACCGATTCAAGCACATGGCTGGCCAGCTCCGCCGGCGGCACGCGCGGCGCACGAGACTCCGCCCCGCACGCCACCGCGGCAGAAAGCCCCGTCAAACCCCCTACGACGAGGGACACAACGATCTCCACTCGTCCACCTCCTCTTGCGTGAGCGTTCCCGAGCGCAGGCCCTCTGCGATAAACGGAGGCTCGCGATCGAGCGTCCAGGCGCGCGTGGCGGCATCGAACGTCACGTAGCGCTCAAGCTCCACGCCGCCTGATGTGCCGCGTCGCACCCCCGAATAGGAGGACACGAAACGCCTGCCGTCCGCATGGCGCTCGGACATCACGATGCCGTCGAGCGCCATGGCAATCTGCTCCTCGATAAGCTCGCTCGGCAGGTCGATGCCATAGCGCGCAAGCAGCGTCAAGCGCACCACGGTCTCCTGCTCGGTGCCCGCATGAAGCGTGGTGAGCGACCCATCGTGCCCGGTGTTCATGGCCTGCAGCATGTCGCAACATTCCGCACCGCGCACCTCACCCACCACGATGCGGTCGGGACGCATGCGCAGGGCGTTGGTCACCAGGTCGCGGATTGTCACCGCGCCCTCGCCCTCAATTGAAGCCTCACGCGCCTCCAGGCGAACCACATGCGGGTGATGCGCAAACTTGAGCTCGGCGGAGTCCTCGATCGTCACGATGCGCTCGCCGGTGGATATTTCGCACGATAGTGCGTTGAGCAGTGTGGTCTTGCCCGACCCCGTGCCACCTGCAACCGCCAAATCCTGACGCAGCGATACCGCGCACGACAGCAGCTGTGCATACCAAAGCGGTAGCGACCCCAGGCCCACAAGCTCGTCCAACGAACAGATGCGGTCTGAAAACTTGCGGATGGTGAGGATCGGCCCATCGATCGCCACAGGCGGAATCACCGCGTTGACGCGATAGCCCGTCTTGAGGCGCGCGTTGACGATGGGGCTGCGCTCGTCGATGCGCCTGCCCAGTGGCGAGATGATGCGGTCGATGAGCACGCGGATCTGCTCGTCATCCTCAAACGCATGCTCGATGGGATATAAGACGCCGCCGCGCTCAAAGAAAGCCGATCGGCAGCCGTTGACCATGATCTCGGTGACGGTGTCGTCCTCGATGAGCGGCTGCAGCGGGCCCAGGCCCACCACGTCATCCAAAATCTCGTCAATGATAGTCTCGCGCTCGGGCGTCGCCAGGTCGCCCGGCTCCTCCACGTTGAGCGCCGCCTCCACCGCAGGACGCAATTCCGAGCGGGCGCGCGCCGGATCGATGTATGCGCTAATACGCGCCACTTCGTCATAGCCCATGCGATCCATCACGGCGCGCTTGGTGCGGCGCTTGACGGCACGGTGGCGCCCTGCGTCAACAGGCACTGTCGCCGCGGCCGCGCCGGCCGCCTTAATCCTTGTTTGCAAGCTCATCGCGAATCACCCTCGCGCGACCAGGGAAGACGGATGCGCGGGCGCTCGGTGCGCGTCGCGCGGTCGGTGACCATGTCACTCCAGGGACCGATGGCGCAGCCCAGCTCCACGAGCATCTCGCGCGTGGCTTCGCGCACGCTGGTGGCAAAAGCGCTGGTCTGGCCCACTGCTTCGTCAGCACGGCCGAATGCCATGAGCGCCGCCAAGTCCTGCCCGCCGTCGGCGATGCGGATCTTGGAGCTTAACGCGCAGGTAATCTCAAAGCGCATGGCGACGTCCTCGTCTGCCCCGCGCGCACCGAACCGGTTGAACACGGCGCTCATGCGCGTGCGCGGCACACCCTGTCTCTTATACACATCTCCGAGCCCACGAGACTAGGCATGATCTCGT
>URVF01000231.1 GCA_900551185.1 uncultured Collinsella sp.
CGAGATCATGCCTAGTCTCGTGGGCTCGGAGATGTGTATAAGAGACAGGCCGTGGCCGATACGGGGCTCGAGCCCGATTGCGTGCTTATGGACGGCAACCCGTTGGGTGCCGTTCCTAACGAGCGCGACGTGGTGAAGGGCGATGCCAAGATCGCCTGTATCGCTGCGGCTTCCATCATGGCCAAGGTCACGCGTGACGAGATGATGGTCGAGTACGATGCCGAGTACCCCGAGTACCATCTGGCCGAGTCGAAGGGCTATGCAAGCCCCGAGCATATCGAGGCCATTCGCAAACATGGACTTTGTCCGCTGCACCGCGTGAGCTTTTGCGGAAACTTTCTGCAGACTGAGCGCCTTTTCTAGGCCAATTGTGGAGACAGGGACCTCTGGGGTTTTATAAACCTGCTGGTAGCGGGCCGTATGCAGCAGCATTGCTGCGTACGGCCCGTTTTTTGTCGGCATTTGGTCAGCTTTTGGTTTGCTTCCGGTACTTACCCGCATGAAAGGTGCCCTCATCATCGGGGCAATGCAGTGTGCGGGAAAGGAGACCCCATGAGTGCCGCAAGCAAAAAGAGCAAGACGCAGCAGCTCAAGGAGCGTTGGGAAAACGGCGAGCTCGACTGCGGGGCGATGACGCCCGAGTTTATCAAGGGACTCAGTCCCCGCGAGCTGGGCATGCTGGGCGAGCTGATCACCATCGACTACTTTAACGAGCGCGGCTACACCTTGCTGGAGCAGGGTTATCGTTGCACCGAGGGCGAGGCCGATCTGGTGCTGCTCGATGAGCTCGACGATGTCGTGGTGATGGCCGAGGTCAAGACCAGACGCGTCGCACTGGATTGCAGCACGCGGGTCTTTCCCGAGGAGGCCGTGGACTCCCAAAAGCAACGCCGCTACCGCCGCATCGCAAGTTGCTATCTCATGGAGCATTATCCGCTCAAGGCGATTCGCTTCGATGCCGTGGGCGTCACCATTCGCGGCGGACATATCGCCGAGATCGAGCACCAGTACAACGCGTTCGATTGGCAGGTGTCGTGATGGCGTTCGAGACGTTTGCCGTTCACGCGGCCTGCATCCGCGGCGTCGAGGCGATTCACGTCACGGTCGAGGTCTCGCTTGCCGGTGGCGTTCCGGGCATCCAGATGCTCGGCATTCCGAGTATGGAGGTGATGGAGTCACGCGGTCGTATTCGCTGCGCGATGCGCTCCGCCGGGTTCGAGATCCCACGCTCGGGCATTACCGTTAACCTGGCACCCGGCGATATCCGCAAGACCGGTAGCGGCTTTGACCTGCCCATCGCCATCGCGGTTCTAGCGGCCGATGGGCAGATTCCCCGTGACAACCTCGATCGCTGCCTTATCGCAGGTGAGCTTGGTCTGGACGGTACGGTGCTTCCCGTCAAGGGCGAGGTGGCGTTTCAGCTGCTGGCTCGCGACATGGGGCTGTCTTTTATCGCCGGCAGGTCAGACCAGCATGTGCCACTCGCGGGCGTGGATTGTGGATTCATCGATCATTTGTCTCAGCTTGCCCATGGCATGGGCGATGCCGCGCAGCACTACTTGGATTCCGAGGGCGTCGAGGCGACCTTTGAGCCCGAGCTCGACTATGCCGATGTACTGGGGCAGGAGGTCGCCAAGCGCGGCATGGCGCTTGCGGCGGCAGGAGAACTCGGCTTGCTCATGATTGGGTCCCCGGGATCGGGCAAGACGATGCTCGCACGCCGTATGACCGGCATCCTGCCCGAGCTTTCCGTCGAGGATCAACAGGAGGCGCTGTGCATCCATTCGGTTTTGGGCGAGAACATTGATGGCTTGTTGGCGGGGCACCGGCCCTTCCGCAGTCCCCATCACAGTATTTCGACCGCAGGCCTTATCGGCGGCGGACGCCCGGTGCACCCGGGTGAGATCAGCCTTGCTCATGGCGGCGTGCTATTTTTGGACGAGCTTGCCGAGTTTCCCACGGGTGTGCTGCAGACGCTGTGTCAGCCCATCGAACGCGGCTACGTCAGGATCGTACGCGTCGATGGGGCTTTTTCCTTCCCGTCGCGCTTTCAGCTGCTGGCTGCGAGCAATCCCTGCCCCTGCGGCTTTTTGGGCGATCGCGAGGTACCGTGTCGCTGCTCGGCGGCGATGGTCGAGCGCTATCGGTCTAAACTGCGCGGTCCTTTGGCCGACCGTATCGATATGATGATCGATGTGACCCGTCCCGACCCTCAGGTGATTATCGAGGGCGCGGAGGGTATGTCGTCGGCCGAGTTACGTGACTACGTTGTGCGCGGTCGCGCCTTTCGCGCCTGGCGCGAGTCCCGTATGGACGATGCGGATGCCGAGGCCGAGGATGACGAGACACGGTCCATTGACGGCGTCGTTTCGACCTTTGAGCTCGATGATGCGGCGGAGAAGTGTGTGCTCGGTCTGTCCAAACGCACGCATCTCACGGGCCGCGGCATCGTGCGCCTGGTGCGTATCGCGCGTACAATCGCCGACGTCGCCGAGAGCGAGCAAGTGACGCAGGATCTGTCTCTTATACACATCTGACGCTGCCGACGATCTTACGCGTGTAGA
>URVF01000232.1 GCA_900551185.1 uncultured Collinsella sp.
CTACACGCGTAAGATCGTCGGCAGCGTCAGATGTGTATAAGAGACAGATCTGGCGCTGGCGCTTGATTCCGTCCGCCGTCGTTGGCCGGGTGCCGAAGTGGTCGCGACCTGCGCCACCGGCGGCCGCCCGGATATGGCACTTTCCGTATTGGGGCTGCTCGCAGGCTACGATGACGCCCCAGTCTGGATTGCCGAGGACAAGGTGGTCGCCCGCATCCTTCACGCAGATGAGTCGTGGACCATCGAGGGCGCCAAGGGCAAGACGTTCTCCATCATCGCCATAGCCCCCAACACCGAGGTAAGCGAACACGGTCTAGAGTGGGAGCTAGACCACAGCTCCCTGGGCCTGTTGGCCGACACCGGCATCTCTAATGTCGTTAGAAAAACGGCCAAGATCCAAGTTCACACCGGCACCGCCATCGCTTACCTATACAAGTAAGGTCTATCGCATCAGGGTTTTATCCGCCGTCCCAGGAAAACCCGTAAGAAAAAGTTTCAACAAAAACCTCTTGCATCCCCGCAAACATTCACCTATAGTATCTTTCCGTCACGGGGGCGTAGCTCAGCTGGGAGAGCGCTTGACTGGCAGTCAAGAGGTCAGGGGTTCGATCCCCCTCGTCTCCACCACATGAAAGTTAGACGAACCCTTGTTTATCAGGGGTTCGTCTTTTTTTGTTGGCATAAAATCATCGTCCCAATTGTCGAAGCTAAAGAACAGCTGTACTTCATCGCCGTCGATTTGTATGAATCGTATGAACGTGTCGATGATTTCGAACGGGTCAGATTCTGCGCCTAGCGTGTCGAGCCATGCAAGATAGTCATCAAGGCTCAAGTCTTCGGCGCTTTCCGCTTCAAGTGCCTTCTCCAATTCCTCTTTCAGAGCCGCTTGACGGGCTTTCAATTCCTCAACCCTATCCTTGCCGCCTGGGGGCGCTATGCCGTCCTCTATGGCGTTCCATATGCGCTCAAACGCCGCGTCAATGCGCTTAATCTCTGCTGTGATGCGTTCGCTTTCCTTTGGCGCGTCATCCTCGGCGGTTTCAGCGATCATCATCTCAAGCGTTGCGATGATGCGCTCGCGCACCTTTGGGTCATGCATCGATTCGAGTATGGTGTCGGAAACTGCATCCTCTATGAGGTCGCGGCGGAACGTTCGGCGGCATTTTGGGCAGCGGTAGTAGTAATACGTTTTGCCGCTCTTTCCAGTTCCAGAGGTTCCGACGAACCACCTGCCGCACTCTCGGCAATACATCTTGCCGCTGAGCGCATAGGGCTGCTCTCCGTCAACAACGCGGTGCTTGTGGCCGCGTCCGTTGAGGATGCTTGCAATCTCGTCTTGTTCCTGGCGTGACCACAGTGCAGGCATGCCGTTCGTCGTGCGCACGCCAGCGTATTTGTACACGCCGCAATTTTGCTCGCGCGAGAGCAGCCTTTTAATCGTGCTTTGCGAGAACGCCTTGCCGCGCCTTGTCCGCTCGGTTTTTATTGCCCTCTGGATGTCGGCAATGGTTGAGCCTGAGAACAGCATGTTTTTCATCTTATGCATAACGGCGGCTTCGCGCTCGTTTACGACGAAGCGATCGTTTACAACGTCCCAACCGTACAGGCGCTGACCGCTCGCCATGCCGCGTTGCGCGTTCTTCTGTATGCCGTCGCGTATGCGCTCACTATCGACGGCGCTTTCATACTCGGCAAGCACTTCAAGCATGCCGAGGTGCAAAACTTTAGTTGAGGCCTCGCCGAGCGTTTCACCGGCGTAGAGGATTTCAACGCCTACCTTACGAAGCATGATGCGAGCAAGAGCCATTTCGTCTCTGTTGCGCATGATGCGCGTGACCTTGTATATCACCACGTAATCGAAAAGTCCCTTTTGGGCATCTTTTAGCATTGCCTGAAATTCAGCGCGGTTCGTGTTCTTGCCTGTTTTGGCGTAATCGCTATAGACGCGCACAACGGTAAGGCCGCTTTCGTCGCAGAACTCGCGTGACTTATCAACCTGAATTTCAATGCTTTCGTCTCGCTGGTTGTGCGAGCTGAAACGTGCGTAAATGGCCGCACGGTTACCCTTTGCCATGGTATTATCACCTTGCCTTTTCGGTTGTCTACGGAATGGCGCGCCCTGTATCTGGTCTTGGCGGATGGATACAGGGCATTTTGCTATCTGTACGTTATGAGCGTGTCGTAACGGTCTGCGCCGCTGATACCTTGGTCAGGAACAGAGTTGGTTTCTACCCTGATAATCTCAAGGCCCTTATCTTGAAGCGCGTTGAGGACTTCGTTTATCTGCTCGTTGTATTTCTGGTCAGCGCCGAATACCCGTCCGCTAAAGGATTGACCGAACGACCGAATAAGCATGATGTGAATGCGCCCGTCGGGCGTTGGAATCGAGGAGATCGCCTTTTCGATTTCCTGCCGTGCCATTTCTTCACGCTGGTTCTTGAAGATTCCCATTTCTAGCCCTTTCTCGATTCGCTTGCCGCAGCCTTTGCGGTCATCGCTATGTTCTGCTGCCTGTCTCTTATACACATCTGACGCTGCCGACGATCTTACGCGTGTAGA
>URVF01000233.1 GCA_900551185.1 uncultured Collinsella sp.
TCGTCGGCAGCGTCAGATGTGTATAAGAGACAGCCTCCTGAGCGTCCTCGGCGGTAGCGGTCTTGCCGGTGCCGATAGCCCAGATGGGCTCGTAGGCGACGACGACCTGCTTGGGGCAAGTGATCTCGAGACCCTCGAGACCAGCCTTGACCTGGTTCACGACGTGCTCGACATAGGTGCCGGCCTCGCGGACCTCAAGAGACTCACCGCAGCAGAAGACGGGAACAAGACCGGCGGCAACGAGGGCCTTGGCCTTCTTGTTCTGATCCTCGTCGGTCTCGTGGAAGTAATCACGACGCTCGGAGTGACCGATGATGCAGTAGGTGCAGCCAGCGGACTTGAGCATGTCGCAAGAGGACTCACCGGTGAAGGCACCCTTGGCCTCCCAGTACACGTTCTGTGCACCGAGGGCGATGGGGGCAGCCTGAATGCGGTCATGAACCGTGGTGATGTCGATGGTCGGAGGGCAGACGAGCACCTCGACGCCAGCCGGAACCTCGGGCAGAGCCTGGGCCAGCTCGTCGGCGAGCTTGGCAGCCTCGGCGACGTCGTTGTTCATCTTCCAGTTACCAGCGATAAGAAGGGTGCGATTAGGCATCGAGAAGCGCCTCCACTCCGGGCAGGACCTTACCCTCGACGAGCTCCATGGAAGCGCCACCGCCGGTGGAGATCCAGCTCATCTTGTCGGCCAGGTTAAACTTATTGACGGCTGCGACGGAATCGCCACCACCGATGATCGAGGTGCAGTCGGCCTCGGCGACAGCCTCGGCGATAGCCTGGGTGCCGTGAGCGAAGTTGTCGAACTCGAAGACGCCCATGGGGCCATTCCAGAACACGGTCTTGGCGCCCTTGACGGCCTCGGCGTAGAGCTCCTCGGTCTTGGGGCCGATGTCCATACCCTCACGATCGTCGGGGATAGCGTCGGAAGCGACAACCTCGGGGACAGCGTCCTCGCCAAAGTGATCGGCAACGCGGTTATCGATGGGGAGCAGGATCTTGACGCCCTTCTCCTCGGCCTTCTTGAGCATCTCGCCAGCGCGCTCGACCCAGTCCTCTTCCTTGAGGGACTGACCAACGGACAGGCCCTGAGCCAGGAAGAAGGTGTAGGCCATGCCGCCACCGATGATCAGGGTGTCAGCGGAGTCGATGAGGTGATCGAGAACACCGATCTTGGAGGAAACCTTGGAACCGCCGACGATGGCGACGAAGGGACGCTCGGGCTCGGCGAAGATGCCGGTCAGCGTGTCGACCTCCTTCTCGAGCAGGAAGCCGGCGACGGCAGGCAGGTAAGCGGCGGGGCCCACGACGGAACCCTGGGCGCGGTGAGCGGTGCCGAAGGCATCGAGAACGAAGACGTCACCATAGGAAGCGAGCTTCTTGGCGATCTCGGGATCGTTCTTCTTCTCACGCTTGTCAAAACGGACGTTCTCGAGAACGAGGACCTTACCCGGCTCGACGGCGGCGACAGCCTCAGCAGCCTTCTCACCGTAGGTGTCGGCGACAAAGGCAACGTCGAGACCAGAGAGCTCAGCGAGCTTCTTGGCGACGGGCTCGAGGGACAGCTCGGGCTGGAAGCCGGTGCCCTCGGGACGGCCGAGGTGGCTCATGAGGATGACGCGAGCGTTGTGCTCAACGAGGTAGTTGATGGTGGGCAGGGCAGCCTTGATACGGGTGGTGTCGCCAACGACGCCATCCTTGATAGGCACGTTAAAGTCAACGCGGACGAGAACGCGCTTTCCGTCGACATCGATGTCGCGGACGGTCTTCTTGGTAAAGGCCATGTTTGCTTCTACCTTTCGTACGTGTCTGCCTCCCATTACGGCAGACGATTTCTTATAAAAAGGGCGCGACCCTAGGGTGTAAGCCCTATAAGGCCGCGCCCTTCTTTAGACGCTCAACGAGCTATTCGCTAAAAGCTAAATTAAGCAACGAACTTCTCGAAGTACTTGATGGTGCGGACCATCTGAGAGGTGTAGGAGTTCTCGTTGTCGTACCAAGAGGTGACCTGAACGAGGGTCTGGCCGTTGCCGAGGTCAGAGCACATGGTCTGAGTGGCGTCGAAGATGGAGCCATGGGTCTCGCCGACGATGTCGCGGGAGACGATCTGGTCCTCGTTGTAGGCGAAGGTCTCGGGGATGGTCTCGGCGTAGGCCTTCATGGCAGCGTTGACCTCGTCGACGGTGACCTTCTTGTCAACGACAGCGTAGAGGTTGGTCAGCGAGCCGGTCGGCGTCGGGACGCGCTGGGCGGCACCGATGAGCTTGCCGTTGAGCTCGGGGAGAACCAGGCCGATGGCCTTGGCAGCGCCCGTGGTGTTCGGGACGATGTTCTCGGAGCAGGCGCGGGAGCGACGGAAGTTGCCCTTGCGCTGCGGGCCGTCGAGCGGCATCTGGTCGCCGGTGAAGGCGTGGATGGTGGTCATGATGCCGGACACGATGGGAGCGAAGTCGTTCAGACCCTTAGCCATCGGGGCGAGGCAGTTGGTGGTGCAGGAAGCAGCGGAGATGATGTCTGTCTCTTATACACATCTCCGAGCCCACGAGACTAGGAATGATCT
>URVF01000234.1 GCA_900551185.1 uncultured Collinsella sp.
CTACACGCGTAAGATCGTCGGCAGCGTCAGATGTGTATAAGAGACAGCTCTACGAGTACTTCCTGACGCTTGTGCGCGAGGACGTCGAGCACGTAGCGCATGGCATCTTCGGCGCCGACATGAAGGTCGACCTCGTCAACGACGGTCCATTCACCATAGTCCTGGACACCGATAGCCTGTAAGTAGTCAATTTGGGACGGGGCTTATTTAGCTACTTGCGTATGGCCACAACAGGGTGCTATAGTATTAGAGTTTTGTCTATCTTAGGGGTATTATCCCCTTTTTGAATTGCACCTTCTGGAGGCCCTGTTCATGGAAGAGATGGAAGTCAATCACGTCGACGACATCCACGAGAAGCTGACCGATATGGTGGGCGATCGCGTTAAGGTGAAGGCCAACATGGGCCGCACCCGCGTCGTCGAGCGCATGGGCACCATCAAGAGCGTCCATCCGGCAGTCTTTATCGTCGAGGTCGACGAGCGCCGTGGCCGCAAGTCGCGTCAGTCCTACCAGTATATTGATGTTCTCACTGGCCAGGTCGAGCTGTTCGACCCCGAGAGCGGCGAGCACATTTTTACCCCGCTCGGCAATCAGCTCGAGGAGCACTAGCGGTGACCGATTGGTCCCTGATCCTTTCCGCGCCGGCAAAGATCAACCTCTATCTGGGGGTTCATACCGAGCGTGACGACCGCGGCTACCATAAGGTCGATTCCCTGATGGCAGCCGTCGGTCTTGTCGATACCGTGACGGTTACGCCGGCACAGGCGCTGACCGTCCAGACGATTCCGGCATCCGACTTTCCCATGCAAAAGAATACGGCGTATCGTGCGGCCGCTGCTATGGCCGCGCATTACGGTCGCGAAGCCAATGTCTGCATCACGATTAAGAAGCGCATCCCGCTGTGTGCCGGCCTGGGCGGTCCTTCGACGGATGCCGCGGCGGTCATTGTCGCCTTGGCAGAGAGTTGGGGTATCGACCGTGCCGACCCCGCGCTGGACAACATTGCGCGCGGCATTGGCGCCGACGTTCCCTTCTTTTTGCATGCCAGCCCTGCATTTTACGTGGGTGGGGGAGACGTGCTGGCAACCGAGTACCCCGCACTACCCGCGACACCCGTCGTGCTGGTCAAGCCGCGCGAGGCAAGCGTTTCAACAATTGAAGCCTATCGACGTTTTGACGAGACCCCAGTGCCTGCGGACAAGCCCGGAGCGATCGCATCTGCCCTTCGCTCGGGAGACGCAGAGGCGGCCTACGCGCTCGTCCACAACAACCTGGGTGTCATTTCCGCGCAGATGGAGCCGCGGATTCAAACGGTGCTCGACTGGCTTCGTTCACAGGACGGTACCATTACCGCAAACGTGTGCGGTTCGGGTGCCTGCTCGTTTGCTCTCTGCGATACTGCCGCCACGGCAGTCAATCTTGCGGCAGCCGCTCAACAAAACGGCTGGTGGGCTTATGCAACGGAGCTCGTTTCCGACACGGTTCGCATTGAAGCGCCAAAGAAGTAAAAATTTCTCTGGCACACGACGGAAATCTTTGTTACTATAGTCGAGCTAACGGGTTGTGGCTCAGTTTGGTAGAGCACTGCGTTCGGGACGCAGGGGTCGCTGGTTCAAATCCAGTCAACCCGACCAGAGCATGAGGAGGGACCGCTTCTTGCGGTCCCTTTTTTTAGCTATTGTTGTGATACCGCGATACCCGCGGTATACTCATTCGAGCTTGTCTCGCTGTATTGTGGAGGTCTACATGTTTGGACTGAGGGCTCCTGAGCTCATCATTATTCTCGTCGTTGTCCTGATTATCTTTGGGCCCAAGAACCTGCCGAAGCTCGGCAAGTCCCTCGGCTCTACCGTCAAGAATATCCGCGAGGGTATGGAGGGCGACGATAAGGGCGAAACCAAGCAGGCCGAGGACGTTGTGGTCGAGGAGTCCAAGGAGGACAAGGAGATCGCAGAGCTCGAGGCCAAGCTCGCTGCTGCCAAGCAAAAGAAGGCAGAGGACAGCGACGCGGACGCAGAGTAGTCCCATCCCTTTGGGGTGAGCACCTGACCGGCTTGCCCGCAGGCTAGCCGGTCTTTTTCGTTTTTGTTGACAGTTGATCGTTACATCATAGTTGGGGAGATATCCGTATGGACGCAAGCCAGATCGTACTGACCGCTGAGGGCCGCCAGAAGCTCGTCGAGGAGCTCGCCTGGCGTGAGGGCGATTACGCCAAGGAGATCGTCGAGGACATCAAGGAAGCCCGCGCGTTCGGCGACCTTTCGGAGAACTCCGAGTACGATGCCGCCAAGGACAAGCAGGCCCAGAACGCCGCTCGTATCGCCGAGATCCAGGCCATCCTCGCCAACGCTCAGATCGCTGCCAGCACGGGCGACCTGACCGTCTCCATTGGCTCGACTGTTACCCTGGTCGACCCCAACGGTGAGCTCATCGAGGTCACGCTTGTCGGTACCACCGAGACCAACTCGCTCGAGCACAAGATTTCCAACGAGTCTCCGGTCGGCCACGCCATCATCTGTCTCTTATACACATCTGACGCTGCCG
>URVF01000235.1 GCA_900551185.1 uncultured Collinsella sp.
ACGAGATCATGCCTAGTCTCGTGGGCTCGGAGATGTGTATAAGAGACAGCCTTGAGTACGCGCATGTAGTAGGAGCTGGGTTTTTTATCAGCTTCCTCGGCCTGGCGAATTCGGTGCATCATGGTCTTTGCCACGCGGACCGTCTCGGGCGCGCCCAGCTTGAGCTGCTGCTTAAAGTGCGTCTCCTCAAGCGAGCTGTTGCGCTCGGTAAAGGTGTCGCACTCCAGCTCGTCATAGTGGCTCAGCAGGTGCTCGGCATCTTGCTGCGAGATGGCGGCGTGCAAACGGTCGGCCTGCGCCACGGGGTACATGAGGATCGTCTGCGCATGTCCCTGCTTGGTCTCGAGTAGCAGCATGGGCTGCGGTGTGTCGTCCCTAAAACCGACGACGGTGCAGACTCCCTGGCCCGGATGAATGACGTGTTGACCGATTGAGAACATGCTACCTCCAACTTATACGAATTTACGTATGTCTAGAATAACACGCTGACGTGCGCAAACCCTTACTTTATGCAGGAAAAGCACACAACTCTGATAGGTAAGAGTATTCGATAACAGACCCAGCTCATTCACACCTTTATGCATTTTCAACGCCTGCATAATCTGCAGGCAGACCGGCATCTTTGAGTGACTCCATACAAGCTGTAGTCATTTTTGTGCATATGCAATATCTATTAGCTTTACCCTGCGACAGTGCCCGTCGCTTGTGATAGAGTGCTACAAACTCTGGCTTTTGCCCTACGAGTGATCAAGAGCTCGGGGGCTTTAACACAAGGAGGATCTATGCCCGAGAAGATTGAAGAGCTGGTACGCGCTGCGCTTGCTGCGGCCCAGGGGGCCGGCGACCTTTCCGCATTTGAACTTGACGATTGCGCTATCGAGCGACCGGCTGACACTTCTCATGGCGAGTGGACCTCTACCATGGCCCTGAAGTCCGCCAAGCTGGCCCACTGCGCCCCGCGCAAGATCGCCGAGGCCATCGTTGCCCATATGCCCGAGGACCCCGCGATCGAGAAGGTCGAGATCGCAGGCCCCGGCTTCATCAACTTCTATCTCTCCGTTGCCGTCAAGAATGCCATCTTTGGCGAGGCTCGCGAGAAAGGTATGGACTTCGCTAAGTCCAACGTCGGTGGTGGCCTGAAGACCCAGGTCGAGTTCGTTTCCGCTAACCCCGTCGGACCCATGCACATCGGCCACGGCCGCTGGGCCGCGCTGGGCGACTCGCTCTGCCGTGTTATGGACCACGCCGGTTACGACATCCAGCGTGAGTTCTACATCAACGACCACGGCTCTCAGATGAACACCTTCGGCAACTCCATCAGCACGCGCTATATGCAGCTTGCCGACATCATCGCCAAGCAGGGCGTGGATATCGACGAGGCTCATAAGCTGCTGATCGCCGACCGCGACGCCTTCGTTGCCGATGAGAACGACGAGCATCCCGAGACCCATCCGTATCAGGACAACTTTGCCGAGACTCTGGGCAAGGACTCCTACGGCGGCGACTACATCATCGACGAGGCCGCCGAGTTCTGGCGCACCGACGGCGATAAGTGGGTCAACGCCGATCCGCAGGAGCGCATGGAGAGCTTCCGCGAGCGCGGCTATGTAAAGATGGTCGACAACATGCGCGACCTCTGCCACGCCGTCAATTGCGACTTCGATCGTTGGTTCTCCGAGCGCTCGCTGTATGTGAAGGACACCGAGGGTGAGACCGCCGGCACCTCCGCCGTCGACCGCGCTTTTGAGAAGCTCGACAAGATGGGCTATCTCTACACCAAGGACGGCGCCCTGTGGTTCCGCTCCACCGACCTGGGCGATGACAAGGACCGCGTCCTGATCAAGTCCGACGGCGAGTACACCTACTTCGCCTCCGACGTTGCCTATCACTGGGATAAGTTCCAGCGCGTCGACCACGTCATCGACATCTGGGGCGCCGACCATCACGGCTACATCGAGCGCGTCCGCTGCGTCTGCGACGCCTTGGGTTACCCCGGCAAGTTCGAGGTTCTGCTGGGCCAGCTCGTCAACCTGCTGCGCAACGGCAAGCCCGTCCGTATGTCCAAGCGCAAGGGCACCATGGTGACCCTGCAGGAGCTCGTCGACGAGGTCGGCTCCGATGCCGCTCGCTACACGCTCATCTCCAAGAGCTCCAACCAGATGGTCGACTTCGATATTGAGGCCGTTAAGAAACGCGACAACTCCAACCCGGTGTACTACGTGCAGTACGCTCACGCCCGTGTGTGCTCCATCCTGCGCCGTGCCGCTGACGTTACGCCCGAGCAGGCTGACGAGATGGGCATGAAGGCCGTCGCCGCCAAGGCCATCGGTGAGAACGTCGATTACTCGCTGCTGACCGACCCGACCGAGCTCGCCCTTTCGCGTAAGCTCAACGAGCTCACCGACCTCATCGCCAGCTGCGCTCGCGACCGCGCCCCGTTCCGTCTGACGCACTTTGCCGAGGAGCTCGCCGGCGACTTCCACAGCTTCTGTCTCTTATACACATCTCCGAGCCCACGAGACTAGGCATGATCTCGT
>URVF01000236.1 GCA_900551185.1 uncultured Collinsella sp.
TCGTCGGCAGCGTCAGATGTGTATAAGAGACAGGCCGTGGCCTCGCTGGCTCAGGGCCGCACGTTCATCCGTGACTGTGCGCGCCTGCGCATCAAGGAATCTGACCGTCTGGTCACCACCACCCGCGAGCTCACCGCGCTGGGCGCACAGGTGCGCATCGCCGGTGACGACCTCATCATCAAGGGTGTCGATGCCTTCACCGGCGGCGAGGTCGATTCGCACAACGACCACCGCATCGCCATGATGGCCGCCATCGCCGCGAGCCGCGCCACCGGCGAGGTCGTGATCCACGGCGCCGAGGCCGTCAACAAGTCCTATCCCGATTTCTTCGACCACTACCGCCTGCTGGGCGGTAAGGTCACGCTCGAGGAGGAATAGCATGTCCTCGACCTTTGGCAACGTCTTGCACTTAAGCATCTTCGGACAGTCGCACTCCCCCGCCATCGGCTGCTCGCTCGATGGCATCCCGGCGGGCATCGCCGTGGACCAGGAGAAGCTGCAGGCCTTCCTCGACCGTCGCGCCCCCGGCCGCGACGAGACCGCGACCAAACGCCGCGAGGCCGACGCCGCCCACATCATCGCCGGTGTTGTCGATGGACATACCACCGGCGCGCCCATCGCCGCGATTATCGAGAACACTAACACGCGCTCCAATGATTACTCCGAGCTGCGCCGCAAGCCCCGTCCCGGACATGCGGACTTCCCTGCGCGCGTGAAGTATCACAACATGCACGATGTCGCTGGTGGCGGGCATTTTTCCGGCCGCCTAACGGCACCCCTGTGCATCGCCGGCGGCATTGCGCTGCAGGCACTTAAGGCCCGCGGCATTCAGGTCATGGCACACGTCGTGCAAATCGGCGGCATCTCCGACCTGCCGATGGACGATATGGTCTATCGCGAGGCCGACCGCAAGGCGATCCTTACGAACAATCTGCCGTGCATTGACGCCGCCGCAGCCGGCCGCATGCGCGAGGAGATCCTAGCCGCGCGCGACGAACTCGACAGCATCGGCGGCATCGTGGAGTGCGGCATTTACGGGCTTCCCGCGGGCATCGGCGACCCCATGTTCGACGGCATCGAGAACCGCATCGTGCAAATCGCGTTTGGCATTCCCGCCGTAAAGGGCGTGGAGTTTGGCATGGGCTTTGCCGTGGCCGCCATGCGCGGCAGCGAGAACAACGATCCGTATCGCATCGATGCCGAGACCGGCGAGATCGAGGTCGAGTCCAATAACGCCGGCGGCATCCTGGGCGGTATTTCGACCGGCGCGCCCGTCATGTGGCGCATGGCCGTAAAGCCGACGCCCTCCATTGGCCGCGAGCAGCAGACCGTAGACATGGACGCTATGGAAAATGCCGAGCTCTCGGTCCACGGCCGTCACGATCCCTGCATCGTCCCTCGAGCCGTCCCCGTTGCCGAAGCAGCCGCGGCGCTCGCCATCTGGGACGCCCTCCTCGAGGACGCCGCCCAGCGCTAACCCGACTCACCTGGGTTGCCCGTCAACTCTGCCATTACGTGAAAGGGGCCTCCATGGACCTTGCCGATATTCGCCAGGCCATCGATGGCATCGACACCACGCTCCTCAACAGCTTTGTCGAGCGTATGGACATTGCCACCGAGGTCGCCAAATCAAAGATCGAGATGGGCAAGGCTGTCTTTGACCCCGCCCGCGAGCGCTCCAAACTCAACAACCTCGCCAGCCGCGCGCCCGAGCGCTACGAGGCGCAGACCATCACCCTGTTCCGTCTCCTCATGAGCATGAGCAAGGCCGAGCAGCAGCGCTACATCAACGAGCTCAAGGGCATCACGGTGTCGCAAAAGGCCCATGCCACGGCCGCAGCCTTTGACACGCCCTTCCCCCAGACGGCCACCGTCGCCTGCCAGGGCGTTGAGGGAGCCTACAGCCAGATTGCCGCGTGCAAGCTCTTCGACGTGCCCGATATCGCCTTCTTTGAGACCTTCGAGGGCGTTATGCGCACCGTACGCGACGGCTTTTGCGAGTTTGGCGTACTGCCCATCGAAAACTCCACCGCAGGCTCGGTCAACGCCGTCTACGACTTGCTCGCCCAGTTCGATTTCCATATCGTGCGCTCGCTGCGCCTCAAGATCGATCACAACCTGCTCGTCAAACCCGGCACCAAGCTCGCCGACGTGCGCGAGGTCTACAGCCATGGCCAGGCCATCGCCCAGTGCGCCGGCTTTATCGAGGCCCACGGCCTGCGCGCCACCAAGTACCCCAATACCGCCATGTCGGCCGAGATGGTCGCCAACTCCGAACGCACCGACGTCGCCGCCATCGCCTCGCGCAGCTGTGCGGCGCTCTACGGCTTGGAGGTGCTGGAGCCCAACATCCAGGACTCGGACAACAACTACACGCGCTTTGTCGTCATCAGCCGCGAGCCGCGCGTCTATCCCGGCGCCAACCGCACCTCGCTCATGATCACCACGGCCAACGAGCCGGGCGCCCTCTACCGTGTCTGTCTCTTATACACATCTCCGAGCCCACGAGACTAGGCATGA
>URVF01000237.1 GCA_900551185.1 uncultured Collinsella sp.
CTACACGCGTAAGATCGTCGGCAGCGTCAGATGTGTATAAGAGACAGGAGCAGGTGGCTCCCCGAACGCTTGCGGCGCACCTGTCGGCTATTCGATCTCTCTATCGCTGGATGGCTGCCGAGGGGATTGTCGAGGGCGATGCGGTCTCGGCGATCGCGTCGCCCAAGCTGCCGCGTGACCTGCCGGGCGTCCTTACGACCCAGCAGGTCGAGGCGCTGCTCAAGACGCCTGATACCTCAACACCCGCGGGACTGCGCGATGCGGCGATGCTCGAGTTGCTCTATGCCTCGGGTGCCCGCATCTCAGAGCTTGCGGCGCTCAATGTGGAATCCATCTCATGGTCCGAGCGCACGCTGCGCCTGTGGGGCAAGGGAAGCAAGGAGCGCATCGTTCCTCTGTATCGTCGTGCGCTCGATGTGACGCGTCTCTATATTGAAGAGGGGAGGCCGGAGTTGCTCGCTCGGGCAAAGCGCCGCGACCTCGCTACCGGGCCGCATCCGCTGCTTATATCGGAGCGCGGCAATCGCATGAGCGCCGCGATGCTCCGGCGGCGGTTCCATACGCTGGCGACGCTCGCCGGCATTCCGGCTGACATCGCCCCGCATGCGATGCGCCATACCTTTGCGACCGACTTGCTCGAGGGCGGTGCGGACCTGCGCTCGGTTCAAGAGCTGCTAGGTCATGCGAGCCTGTCCACGACGCAGATCTACACGCATCTCACACCCGATCGGCTTAAGCGGGCTGTGGCTCAAGCCCATCCCCGCGGCGAATAGTGGCTGGGACGTCCCGCGCCGCACTCAGGTGTGTGGTTTTGATTGCGGGTTGGCAGGAAGAGGCATTCCTGCTATCATTCATCGGGTTGCTTCGCGGCAACATGTTTTTATCACGCACGCGCGGCTACTTCATACCGTGGTGCCCGGGCTTTGGTAGCACATGTCCGGGTTGGTTTTGGAGGATGACCCCGCGCGGAGGCAAACCACAGGAGGTTTAACATGGCTACCAAGATTAATATCCGCACCCTGCTCGAGGCCGGCTGCCACTTCGGTCACCAGACCCGTCGCTGGAACCCCAAGATGAAGCCGTTCATCTTCGGTGAGCGCAACGGCATCTACATCCTCGACCTCAAGCAGACCATCCTCGACGCCGACCAGGCCTACACCTTCGTCAAGAACGTCGCCAAGGGTGGCAACGTGCTGTTCGTCGGCACCAAGAAGCAGGCTCAGGAGGCCGTCAAGAACGCTGCTGAGCGCGCCAACATGCCTTACATCAACCAGCGTTGGCTCGGCGGTATGCTGACCAACTTCGTCACCATCCGCTCCCGCATCAACCGCATGGAGGAGCTCGAGGCCATGGTCGAGGACGGCCGCATGGCTGTTCTGCCCAAGAAGGAGCAGGCTGTTCTCGGCAAGGAGCTCACTAAGCTCCAGACCAACCTCGGTGGCGCCCGCGACATGAAGGGTCTGCCCCAGGCTCTCTTCGTCATCGACACCAAGCGCGAGGAGAACGCCATCAAGGAGGCCCAGCGCCTGAACATCCCCGTCGTCGCCCTGATTGACACCAACTCCGATCCCGACGAGGTCGAGTACGGCATCCCCTGCAACGATGACGCTATCTCCGCTGTCACCCTTATGTGCGAGCTCATGGCTGACGCCTGCCTCGCTGGCTCCGGCAAGGAGCAGGTCTCCGAGGCCGAGATGGCCGCTGAGCCCAAGGCCGAGTAAATCAGTCTTAGTTAATTCTTTTTCATCTCTTTGAAAGGAACCACAATGGCCCAGATTACCGCCGCTATGGTCAAGCAGCTCCGCGAGATGACCGACTCCCCGATGATGGAGTGCAAGAAGGCTCTCGTCGAGGCTGACGGCGACATGGACGCCGCTGTCGACGTTCTGCGTAAGAACGGCCTTGCCAAGGCTGCCAAGAAGGCTGGCCGTGAGACCAACGAGGGCGCAGTCGCCGCGTTCGTCTCCGAGGATGGCAAGACCGGCGCTCTGCTCGAGCTCTCCTGCGAGACCGACTTCGTTGGCTCCAACGCCAAGTTCACTGGCTTTGCTTCCAAGGTCGCTGAGGTTGTCGCTACCACCGAGCCTGCTGACGTCGACGCTCTGCTCGAGAAGCCGATGGGCGAGGAGACCGTTTCCTCCGAGCTCACCGAGATGATTCACATCATGGGCGAGAACATGAAGATCTCCCGCTTCGCTGCCCGCAAGGCTGAGAACGGCGCGCTCGCTTCTTACATCCACATGGGTGGTAAGATCGGCGTCCTCGTCGAGTTCGCCTTCGAGAAGGCCGAGACCGCTCAGGCTGAGTCTTTCAAGACCTTCGCTCACGACGTTGCCCTTCAGGTTGCCGCCGTCGCCCCGATCTGCGCTACCCGCGATCAGGTTCCGGCCGAGACCGTCGAGCACGAGAAGCAGATCTACATGGCGCAGGCTGCCGAGTCCGGCAAGCCCGAGGCTATCCAGGAGCTGTCTCTTATACACATCTGACGCTGCCGACGATCTTACGCGTGTAGA
>URVF01000238.1 GCA_900551185.1 uncultured Collinsella sp.
GGGCTCGGAGATGTGTATAAGAGACAGCCATTCCTGCTTGTCCTCGAGTGCGCGGAACAGCTCGGCCAAATCCAAGCGATAGTTGCAGTTCATGGGGTCCCAACGCACAGCCTGCATCAGGGCATTACGAGCGCTCACATAATCCTGCTGGCGAATGTAGGCAAACGCCATGTCAGAGTACAGGCGGTCAAACGGCACCTCGACCTGCACGAGCTCGCGCGGATCCTTCTCCACGCGGCGATAGGCCAAGCGCTCAAACTTGCTATCGAAGCTAAAGTATTGACGCTTCTCCTCCGTCTTGCACTCAGCATCAATATACTCCTCGGCGAGCTCCACCAGACGCTCCAGTAGCGGCGTCGCCGTAGCCAGGTCGCCCTGCGCCAGATAGTTCTCGGCATACGTGATGTCTTGCAAGCTGATGGGCAGATCCATGGCTACTCCTCGATCTGAGCGAAACACGGCAGGCGCCGTATATACGGTCAATACACAAAACCCGGGTCTCTTACGAGGCCCGGGCGTTCAATTTTGGTAGCCCGTACCAGATTCGAACTGGTGATCTCCGCCTTGAGAGGGCGGCGTCCTAAACCGCTAGACGAACGGGCCATATGTAGCAAATGCAATGGCTGGGATGGAGGGAGTCGAACCCCCATTGACGGAACCAGAATCCGCTGTCCTGCCATTAGACGACATCCCAATGACTGCATCGCTGCGCTCGGCTGTGCCTTTGCGCAAGAAAGAAATATACGGGAAGTCTCGCCGTGACGCAAGCCCCAATTTTGACTTTTTTGAAATTCAGTCAAATTGGCCTAATTTAGTCCAACCCGTGAAGGACCTGTGAAGCCAACCGCTGTACACGAAGGGCAAAACGCCGTGAGCGGTAGCCGTCAACCGTTGGCAGATTCTACCGTGAAAACGATAGCACCAGGCAACACAATCGAAGTATCAATGATCGCGTAGATATCGAGGCGCCATGGACGAAGAGCTTGATTACCTATGGGAGACCCTGGGCCTCGAGATCACTGCCGACCTTTGGCCCGAACGGGACAAAATTCACCCCACGTTACGCCCCGCCATTACTGTGGTGCAGGCAAAATACCGCCGTGCATCCTTTTTAATCATGCGGATGTCATGGCACGCGGGACTCCCCGACCTTAAGCGAATCCAGGCAAGCCTCGTCGAGCTGTCCGGCATGCCGACCGTCATATCCGAGGCGCACCTGGAGCAGCGCCAGCGCGAGCGACTGCAACAGCAGCGGATTCCCTTTATCTGCCCCGGCATTCAGGCATATCTGCCCTTTATGGACGAAGAGTACTGGAGCGGCAAGCCCAACAAGCACGTAAAGGTCTACGATCCGCACGAATGGGCGCGGCTGGCGGACTGACTGGGGCAGGCCCGCCGGCGGAAAGTGCGTCCCAGATTTCAAGCTCAAACTGGTCCCCACTTTCCCGTCGAGCCCTCAACCGGAAACCGTGTCCCACAATCGAAGCTCAGAATGGGACGTGCTTTCCGCAACCGGCCACTTTGGGAAAGTACATCCCATTCTGGAAGCGAATTCCGGGTCGCACTTTCCGCAGCCGCTACAGCAACGCCTCGGCCCAAGCCGCTTCCTTAAACCCAGGAATCGCAAAGTCGTCGCCCACCAGCAGCGGACGCTTGACCAGCATGCCGTCGGTCGCCAGCAGCTCGTAGCACTCCTGATCCGTCATGCCCGCATCCAGACGCGCCTTCAGGCCCAGCTCTCGATATTTCATGCCCGACGAATTAAAGAAGCGCCGCACCGGCAGCCCCGAACGAGCAATCCAGGTCGCAAGCTCATCAGCCGTGGGATTGTCCAAAACGATATCGCGGTCGATATACTCTACCCCATGTTCGTCCAGCCATGCCTTGGCCTTCTTACAGGTCGAGCACTTGGGATATTCAACAAACAATACCGCCATGGGATTTCCTTTCTTAGAGAAAACAGGTGTATGGAAAACTGCACATCGACGACCACTCGCGATTGCAGCCGTTATTGTAGTCAATGTCGAAGCATAGGCAGTCGCGATGTCTCGTCTTAAGGCTAGCGCCTCGCATGGGCGCCGATCGGCCGAGTCGCACGGCGCACCAACGCCGCTGCCAGCAATACCAACAGCATGGCGGTGACATAGCCCGCAGCATCGAATCCTAAATCGATAACGTCGAAATGCCTGCCGGGAACAAAGATCTTATGCACCTGATCGCCAACGGAGCAGGCGGCGCAAAAGAGCAATACGGGCACGCAACGGGAGCATACGCTCCACGGACGCCTGGAAAGGCAAACCACGACCACGGAGGCGAATAATCCGACGAAGAAAAACTCTACGGTATGGGCAACGCGACGGACGTTTGTGCCCACCCACATGCGAATGGAAGCAAGTCGGCCAGACCGGACATTCGAGGCAGCCGAATCGGCGCCCCCGGTCATTCCGTTCTCTCATATGACCCAATCCGCTGTCAAGAGCCACAATGGCCCCGCCGACCGCTTGCA
>URVF01000239.1 GCA_900551185.1 uncultured Collinsella sp.
CGAGATCATGCCTAGTCTCGTGGGCTCGGAGATGTGTATAAGAGACAGGGAATGGAGAGGAACATGGACTACAAAGTAGTGTCTCAGCAAGTCGTCGATAACGTCGGCGGTCTGGAGAACATCGAGGGCGCCACGCATTGCGTTACGCGTCTGCGTCTGGTGCTCAAGGATACGAGCAAGTACAACAAGGCCGAGCTCGAGAACATCGATGGCGTCAAGGGCGTGCTGTACAACAGCGGCCAGCTCATGATCATCTTCGGTACCGGTACCGTCAACAAGGTCTACGATGAGTTTATGGCTCTGACGGGCGTTAAGGAAATCAGCGCTTCCGAGGTCAAGGGCGCCGAGGCGGACAAGAAGGGCAAGTTCTTCTCGGTCCTCAAGGTATTCTCGGATATCTTTATCCCCATCATTCCCGCTTTCGTCGGCGCTGCTATCATCATCGGCCTTAAGTCGCTGATCGTTGCCAACGGCCTCTTTGGCATGGAGGGCAGCCTTGCCGACCACAGCGAGTTCCTCAAGAACCTCGCAAGCTTCTTTGCCATTATCGCCACCACGTTTGACTACCTGCCTGTCCTGGTTATGTACAGCGCGGTGAAGCGTTTTGGCGGTAACCCGATTCTGGGCATCCTCGTCGGTATCGTCATGGTTCACCCGAGCCTTATGAACCGCAACACGTTCGTTATGGACCCGACGGGTGCTGAGTACTGGAACTTTGGTCCGCTCTCCATTCCCATGGTTGCTTTCCAGGGCGGCGTGTTCCCTGCAATCCTGACTGCCTGGTTTATGGCCAAGGTCGAAAAGATTGCCCAGAAGTACATCCCCGAGGTCGTTTCGTTCGTCTTTGTCCCGACCGTTACCCTGATTCTTGCTAACGTCGCCCTGTTCACCGTGTTCGGCCCGCTCGGCAACCTGATAGGCGACGTCCTCGCCGGTGTAATCGATATCCTGTACAACAGGATGGGCGTCTTCGGTGCCTTTGTCTTTGCCGCATTCCTGCAGCCGCTCGTCGTTACCGGTACGCATCAGTTCATCCAGGGTATCGAGGCAAACCTCGTCGCCACGACTGGCTTCAACTACATCCAGGCCATTTGGTCGTTTCCATCATCGCCCAGGGCGGCGGCGCCATCGGCATGTACCTCATTCACAAGAAGCATTCCAAAGAGCGCAACATCTGCATGTCGTCCTTTATCCCGACGCTGGTCGGTATCTCCGAGCCCGCAATCTTTGCTGCAAACATGCGCTACTCGATCATCCCGTTCATCTGCGCTTGCATCGG
Source organism: uncultured Collinsella sp. (assembly GCA_900551185.1). Lineage (GTDB taxonomy): Bacteria > Actinomycetota > Coriobacteriia > Coriobacteriales > Coriobacteriaceae > Collinsella. Next base: position 1,280 of record URVF01000239.1, read on the forward strand.
TGCAGGCTGCGGCGGTGCCTTCGTGAAGCTCTTTGAGGTGCGCGCCATCGGTCAGGGTCTGACCGGCGTGCTTGGCCTGCTCATCGTCACGCCCGAGACGCTCGTGTGGTATGTGGCTGGCAATCTCATCGCCTTTATCGTGCCGATCGTCTTGATCTTTGCCTACAACAAGGCAAAGGGCGTGCCGACCACTGATGAAGAGGGCGCTGGTGCTGGCTTCGATGTCAGCTTCTAGTTGAGCCGTTCAGCGTAATCTGAGGATAAGTCCATTTGGGGAAGGGCGTTCGACTCGTGTGAGTCGAGCGTCCTTCCCCATAGACGAGAAAGTCAACGGCGATGTTTAATCAAAAAAATAAGGTGACACGCGCGGACTATGAGCAGTGGCGTGCCGGACAGGATGAGACGGCGGGTCGCATCGCGTCCGACCCCGATAGGCTCCTGTTCCATGTGGAGCCTGAGCTTGGCTGGCTCAACGACCCCAACGGTTTGGTGCAGATCGGTGATACGTATCACATCTATCACCAATACGATCCATTCGATGCTGCGCATGGCGGTCCAGTGCTTTGGAATCATCTGACAACAAAGGATTTTGTGACGTACGAGAATCGCGGCCCTGTGCTGTTCCCCGATTCCGATTTGGATTCGAGCGGAGCGTATTCTGGTTCTGCCTTTGTACACGACGGCAAGATTCACTACTTCTATACCGGCAACGTCAAGCATTTTGACCGCGATGATTACGACTACGTGTTGACGGGCCGTGAGCAAAACCAAATTCATATGGTTGCCGAGAACCCCGACGAATTGGGCGAGAAGCGCATGGCTGTTGGGCCGGTCGATTACCCCGACGATATCGGTACGCACGTGCGTGACCCCAAAATCCTTGAACACGATGGTATCTACTACATGGTTCTGGGCGCTCGTACGAAAGACGACCGCGGCTGCGTGCTTGTCTATACTTCGCGCGATCTAGAGGATTGGAGCTATGCGACGCGCATTGAGCTGGGCGAGAAGTTTGGTTTTATGTGGGAGTGCCCTGATCTATTTGAGCTTGATGGTGAGCTAATTCTCGTTTGCTGTCCGCAGGGCGTGCCCGCCGATGGTTGGCGTTACCGCAATCCGCACCAGTGCGTGTGGTTCTCCATCGAGGCCGATTGGGAGGCGCCGAGCTTTAAGACTGTCTCTTATACACATCTCCGAGCCCACGAGACTAGGCATGATCTCG
>URVF01000240.1 GCA_900551185.1 uncultured Collinsella sp.
ATCTACACGCGTAAGATCGTCGGCAGCGTCAGATGTGTATAAGAGACAGCACCTCGGCTCTGGACGTTTCGGTCCGCGCGCAGATTCTGAACCTGCTGACCGACCTTAAGAAGGAGCTCGGCCTGGCCATGGTGTTCATCAGCCATGACATCCAGACGGTCCGCTATATCTCTGACGACATCATCGTTATGAATGGCGGCAGGATCGTCGAGCAGGGCGAGGCCAAGCAGGTCTTCCAGCACCCCCAGGACCCCTACACCAAGATGCTGCTCGGCGCTGCGCCGTCGCTGCTGCATCCCAAGCTCGGCGAGTAGCCTCGCTTTCCCTCCCGTGCGCCCGGTTCCCTTGCCGGGCGCACCTCCGTTGCGATTTCGAAAGGTTGGGTTCACGAGCCATGCCAAGTGCTCAGGAGCTACAACATCAATTTGGTGAATATCGAGGCGCCATGCCCCGTCCATCAGATTTCGATCTCTTTTGGAAGGATCGCATGGCCGAGGCCGACGCCGTCGGGCTTGACTATGCGATCGAGACGGCATCGGTCGCCGATGCCGCGACCTGCCAGCTTTTCGACCTCTGGTATACCGGCATGTGTGGCGCGCGCCTGCATGCCAAGTACCTTAAACCCGTCTCGGACGAGCCCGTGCCATTGGTACTTCAGTTCCATGGGTATCCGGGTGCAAGCCGCAGCTGGTTTGAGCAGGCGTCGTTTGCGGGCATGGGCATGGCACTCATCGCCCTCGACTGCCCCGGCCAAGGAGGTCCCTCCGAGGACATTGGTGGATTTGAGGGCACAACGGTTGCCGGGCATATCGTCGCCGGCATCGACGGCGACCCGGCCAACCTCTACTATGTCCGCTTGCACCAAGATATTCGCATCCTGTGCCGCATCGTTCGCGAGCTCGAGGGCATCGATCTTGCGCGTGTGTTTGTGAACGGCGCGTCGCAGGGCGGCGGTTTGGGCATTGCGACCTGCGCGCTTAACAGCGAGCTTATCAATCGTGCCGCCATCCTCTATCCCTTCCTGTCAGATTTCCGCCTAGTCTGGGATTTGGATGCCGACGACATTGCCTACGAGGGCCTGCGCTATTGGTCTCGCTGGTTTGACGAGGACTCGACTCGTATTGACGAAGCCTATGCCAAGCTGGCGTACTTCGATTCCAAGAACTTTGCCCCTATGGTCAAATGCCCCGTGCTGTTTGGCACCGGCACAGCCGATATCGTCTGTCCGCCAGCGACGCAGTTTGCGGTCTATAACAACCTGACCTGCGAAAAGCGTCATGAGTTCTTTGAAGGCTTTGGCCACGAGGAGATTCAGGATTTTGACGATCTGATCATTCCGTTTTTCTGCAAGGGAGGGGAGGCTCATGTCTAAGTGCGAGAGCAATGTTGACGAGCTGATTGTCCCCGGACTCGTGGGAATTCCTGGAACGGTTTCGTCAAGGCTCGCAGAATATCGGGACTGGCGCGGTGATGTCCAAGCAGATGTTTCTGATTTAGAGACATGCGCTTCGAATCTTGAGATTCAAGGCCTGGCCATTACGGCGATTGACTTTGTTAACCCCTGCGCCCGTTACTCGGAGGTCTCCTTTGAGCTCGGTGACGATGCGATTCACGCTCGTTTGATCGAGCCTGTCGGTCGTGCCCGAGTGTCTGAGCGCGTGCCGCTGTGCCTGATGTTCCACGATATCGATCGGCCTGTGCGCGGCTGGCATCACATGACGAGATTTGCCGCCATGGGGTATGCCGTCCTCGCGCTGGATGACGATGTTGCTGGTGCGGACGACCTGCAGCGGGGGATTTCTTCGCCCGCTTTTGTCGAGCGCGTCCGTTGGGGTTGCGCGCTGGCGAAGGTGGCGCGCAATCTTGATGGCATGGACCCCGACCGCATCTTTGCATGGGGCGAGGGTCTAGGCGGCGGAGTCGCGCTGGCGGTTTCTGCTCTGGACGAGCGGGGTCTCGCCTGCACGGCGGTTGCCAATCCGCTTCCTGGCGGCCTCGAGGCGCTGTCGTCTCGGGTGCGCGGATCGGTGCTCATGGGCACATCGCTCATGGATACCGTGAGCGATCCCAAGGATCAGTTTGCCGTATTCAACGGTCTTGAGTGTGACCGGAGACATATCATCTATGCCAAATACGCTCACGAGCGCATCAATGCGTTCGAAAACGAAGTCGTCGACTTTTTTAACCAAACGTTCTACTCGTGTTCTTTGGCCTAGACGGCCTGGACACTGCCAACAAGAGTGGGCGGCATAGGGCTGCCCACCAGACAACTAAGGAGATTCTTGTGGCAACTCAGAAATTCACCGGCGTTATCCCTCCCGTCGTTGTTCCCGATACCGAAGACCACCAGCTCGATGTTGCCTCCTTTGAGCGCAGCATCAACCGCATGATCGATGCCGGCGTCGATGGCCTGTTCTTCTTCTGTCTCTTATACACATCTCCGAGCCCACGAGACTAGGCATGATCTCG
>URVF01000241.1 GCA_900551185.1 uncultured Collinsella sp.
CTGCGCAAGACGAAGGCCACATTAAGTGGCCTTCTTTGCGTGCGGAACTCGCGATGAACTTCGTGCCCCGCCGTCCGGGAGGACGCCTCTTTATTGATGGGAGGCCTGATAGGTCGATGGTTCCGTGCCCGGATGCGTCCAAAGTGGGACGGGCTTTCCGGATGGGCAGGCTTTCGAAAAATGCGTCCCGGAATTTGCCTTTGGAATGGGACGTAGTTTCCCGTTGAGGTGCTTTGCGGAAAGTGCATCCCACTCTGGGCGGTCGAAGTGGGACACACTTTCCCAAAGGCGCTCCAACGGGAAATTGCGTCCCATTATTCGGTCAAGAAACGGGATGCATTTTCCCAATGAGAGCAAAACCGGAAAATGCATCCCACAATCAGCCCTCAAAGTGGGACGCCGTTTCCCAATGAGGCTCAAGCGGAAAATGCATCCCGGAATTTGCGCTCAAAGTGGGATGCGGTTTCCGGTTGAGGGTCTAAGGGGAAAGTGCGTCCCAGAATCGACGCTTGAAATGGGATGCAGTTTCCCGATGAGGCACTCGACGGAAAATACATCCCAGAAATGGCCTTTGAGCTGGGATAAGATTTCCGCGGCATCTCGGATTCTCAAAAATGAGACACCCCGTTGGCGAAAATGAGACACGTGATATCGGGCATCGGATGTATCATTTGCAAAAATGAGTCCACTCCACTCGAATAAAGCGAGGTCCCTCATGTACGTTCCACACCCCCGTATCCGTAGGCTGTCGAAAATCCCGCTTGTTGGGACGGCGGCGCTTGCTGCGTTGATCGCCACGAGCGTCGCCTGCTTCACGGCCACGCCCCAGGTTGCCCAGGCGGCAGACGCGCCCGCAATCACCGATATGACCGAGCAGGATTATCAAGCCCTGGGTCTGGGCACGAGCGAGGACATTCCGGCCGATACCGTTGGCCCCTATTCCACTGATACCCCCACGACGTTTGCCACGCGCAGCGAGGTCTATATGGCAGCTAACGGTAGCCATGGCAATCGCTACACTCTGCGCGACAAGCTCGAGAACGTCGAGCGCGGTGACATTGGCGGCAGCAGCAAACTCACCGATGGCTATGGAAGTGTGTGGGGCGCCGCAAAGTTCTGGCAAAACGTCAACAACTTCGATACGAACAGCGATCTCTACAAGCATAGCGACTACGGTGGCGGCACCTGGTCGTACCTAAGCAACAATGAGTCCTCAACAGTACTCGCCAACGACAACAACGGTTTCTCGGGCATTCACGCCACGAGTGTTGAGTTCTGCAGCGACGCCAGCACGGGCAAAAAGAGCCGCGTTGCCGAGCTCCGTGCCTACGGCGACAGTTCCTCCACGACGATTGACGGCAAGTCATACGCCGGAAAGGTTGAGCTGGTCCTCTACTCGTTTAGCAACGGGCGTACGCGCACTCTCGACACACACCTGCCGGTGACGGTCAACACTAATATGATGTACGAAGGCCGTTTTAAGTACCTGGATGCCGGTTACCTGCAAGAGCACGACGCCGTCTTTGATGTCGAGGCAGGCGATGTCGATGGCGACGGCGTCGACGAGCTTTTTGTCTACGCGGGCTGCTATGTCGACGAGAACGGCGTGCGCAAGGCTGTAGTCGACATGTATGACTTGGAGGGCGGCAACTGGAAGCAAAGCGTCGTCAAGATCGATGCCGGTAACGCCGCGGACTACACCACGCACAACAAGGGCGGGAACGACTCCTGGACGCAGCTTCAGTCAGCTCCTGTCGTTTCGCTAGCGGCCGGCGACCTCGATCGCGATTTTTGCGATGACCTCGCCATCGTGGTCTCGGCACCCTACGGCAAGAAGAATATTGATAAGTCGACGCATTGCGAGCTGTTTTCGTGGGATGCATCCAAGGGTGCGCTCGTCCATGTCGATGCTCTGGGCGACGCGGGCGCAATCTCCCTCTCCGCGAACGGCAAGACCATGGTCGCTGCGAATGCGACGTTCGGCACGTTTGCCGCCTACGATGAAGAAGGAAAGAAGACGGGTGAAACCGTCACGGGCCTTATTCTTGCGGGCTATGACTGGCAACGCAGCGCTTTTGATTACGGCGCTTCTGACGGCAGCAAGGGGCTGTACGGCGCGCTGTACCGCTACGCGTATTTTGACTCGGAGTCTGGCGAGTTCAAGCTTTCCGATTGCAAGGAATACAGAGACGGGCTCCTCGCCTCCTATGGGCTGATGCATGTGCCCAACAGCGCATGGAAGGATAGCGCTCAGGATAAGCGCTATCCGTGCACCTTGGCGCCTATTGCCCTTGCCACTGCCAACCTTGACGGCCTGTCCGAGCAGCTGGCGGTCGACGAGGTGCTCGTGGGCGGCGATGTGTTCCGCGACTTTGCCTGCAACACGGCACAGAGCGGGGCTCAGGGCTTGGGGTCCCTGTCTCTTATACACATCTGACGCTGCCGACGATCTTACGCGTGTAGATC
>URVF01000242.1 GCA_900551185.1 uncultured Collinsella sp.
TCTACACGCGTAAGATCGTCGGCAGCGTCAGATGTGTATAAGAGACAGGATATCGACGGCCTGGGCGACCTCCCAGACCATGCGAACGGCGATGTGGTGGCACAGCGGGCCCGAAAGGCCGCCCTTGGGCTTGGCCACGCGGGACTTGCGGGTATGGACGTCGATGGCCATGCCCTGGATGGAGTTGATGACCGAAAGGCCGTCGGCGCCGGCAGCCTCGAGGGCCTTGGCGATCTCGGCGACGTTGACCGGCGCCATCTTCACGAACAGCGGCTTATCGGTCACCTTGCGGCAGGCAGCCATAACGGAAGAGGCACCCTCGGGCGTGGAGCCCATGGCGGCACCGCCGGCGGCGATATTAGGGCAGCTCACGTTGATCTCGTAGCCGGCAGCCCAAGGGCACAGCTCAACATACATCTCGAGTGCGCGGACAAACTCGTCAACGGAGTGGCCGGCAACCTGACAGATGACCTGGCAGCCGTCCTTGGACAGCTGTTCGAGCCACGGACCGGACTCGCGGGCAAAGGCGGCCACGCCGGGGTTCTGAAGGCCCACGGAGTTGATCATACCGCCGGGAATCTCGGCCATGCGGGGCGCGGGGTTGCCGGGCCAGGGCTCGGCAGCGCAACCCTTGGTGGTGATGGCGCCCAGCTGGGAAACATCAAAGAAGTTCTGGAACTGCCAACCGTAGCCAAAGGTACCGGCTGCGGTGTTGATGGGGTTCTGCATCTTGACGCCGCCGAAATCGACGGCCATGTTCACGGTACCCACTAGAAGACCACCACCTTGGAAGCATCGAACACGGGGCCGCACATGCAGGCGCCCTTCATACCGTCGACCGTCTCGACATTGCAGGTGTTGCAGGCGCCAAAGCCACAGCTCATCATGCGCTCGAGCGACACCTCGCAGTACGCACCGGCCTCGGCGGCAGCGGAGGCGACCTTCTTCATCATGACGGCGGGGCCGCAGCTGGCGACGTAGTCGTAGCCGCCCTCGCCAAGCAGCTCGGCTGCCGGGTCGGTGCAAAAACCGTGCATGCCAAGCGTGCCATCGTCGGTGCACACGATAACCGTGGCGCCCAGCGCGCGGAACTCATCGACACCCACGGCCTTGGAAGCGGTGCCAAAGCCCAGGCACACGTCGACATCCACGCCCTGCTCGGCAAGCTTGCCGGCGAGGCAGAGCACGGGCGGAACGCCGATGCCGCCCGCCACGAGCAGCGCCTTCCTGGTGCCCTCGGGAACAAGCCAGCCGCGGCCGCCAGGGCCCAACAGGTTGGACTTGGAGCCGGGGGTCATCTGCGACAGGCGACGGGTGTCGTCGCCCACGACGGCGTACCACAGCTCGACGGTACCGGCCTGGGCGTCGGCGCGATAGAAGCTCAAGGGCACGCGAAGCAGAGAGGAGGCATCGCCGGGCACGGCGATGTTCACAAACTGACCGGGCTTGAGCGCACTTGCAAGCTTGGGGGCCGAGATGACGAGCGAGAAGATGCCGTCGGCGATCTCCCGGTTCGAGACGACCTCGAAGTCGTGCATGCGTGCAGTGGAAGGTGTGGGCATAGACGCTCCAATCCCCCATGCGATTGCATGGTCAAAACGAACAGAAAGCGCGGCACCGCAAGGGCACCGCGCACAAAAGCGATAAGGCTATGCTAGCAGATGCAGCCGTCGGCGAGCGTCTGCTTACCGCCGACAAACACATCGGTGGCACGACCGGTAAGCGTGCGGCCGGCAAAACCGGAGTTCTCGGCGCGCGACTCATAACCGTCCTCGCCGACCGTCCAGGTGGCAGAGGGGTCGAACACGGTCAGGTCGGCAACGGAACCCGCCTTGACCTGAACCTGGTCGAGGCCCAGAATCTCACGCGGCTTGATGGCCATGAGCTCGACCATACGGCCCATGCTCATCTTGCCCGTGTTGACCAGCTCGGTGAGTACGAGCGACAGGGAGGTCTCGAGGCCGATCATGCCAAAGGGCGCAAGCTCGAACTCGCGGGCCTTCTCCCACGGAGTGTGGGGAGCGTGGTCGGTGACGATAGCGTCGACGGTGCCGTCGATGACGCCCTGACGGATGGCCTCGGCATCCTCCTCGGTACGCAGCGGCGGATTGACCTTGAGCGAGGTGTTGTAGGTCTCGTCCAGGTCGTTCTCGGTCAGGAACATGTGGTGCGGGGTAGCCTCGCAGGTAACCTGAACGCCAGCGGCCTTACCGGCACGCACGATCTCCAGACCATGGGCGGTGGAGATGTGCTGGATGTGCAGCTTGGCACCGGTCAGCTTGGCGATCTCGATGTCGCGGGCGATCTGGAGCTCCTCGCCGACAGCCGGCCAACCCTCGAGGGCCAGACGGGTCGAGACCTTGCCCTCGTTGATCTGGCCGTGGCCGACCAGGTCCTCGTCCTGTCTCTTATACACATCTGACGCTGCCGACGATCTTAC
>URVF01000243.1 GCA_900551185.1 uncultured Collinsella sp.
TCTACACGCGTAAGATCGTCGGCAGCGTCAGATGTGTATAAGAGACAGCCGTATAGGTGTCCCAGGCACGACGACCGCGCTGGTCGAGCATCTCCAAATCAACCTGATCCGACCCAATCATCGATGCCATCGCAGCACCCAGACGCTGATGACGTGTCTCGAGCACATCGGCCAGCTCCGTCATAGCCGGCGCCACCGATTCGGCCGCGGCCGTGGGCGTGGAGGCACGGCGGTCGCTCACCATGTCGCAGATCGAGGTATCGGGCTCATGGCCAATGCCCGTCACCACGGGCACAGGACAGGCCGCCACCGCACGGGCAAGCTCCTCGTCATTAAAGGTCATAAGGTCTTCGAAGGAGCCACCGCCGCGCACCAGCAAGATGCAATCGGGCGCCGGCGTAATGGCAGCGGCGCGGCGCAAGCCTTCAATAAGCTCCGCCGGCGCACCCTCACCCTGGACCTTTGCGCCCACGCAGACAAGCTCGACGAGCGGGTTGCGACGGCGCAATGTGCGCTTAACGTCGTCGATCACGGCGCCCGAAAGCGAGGTGACAACCGCCACGCGCGAGCAAAACACCGGGATGCGGCGCTTGCGCGCTTCGTCCATCAGGCCCTCGCGGCGTAGCTTTTCGGCCAACTGAGCCACCTGCTGACGCAGCAAGCCCTCCCCCGCCAGCGAGAACGAGCGGGCGACGAAGCTCATGCGACCCGTAGGCTTGTAGAGATTGAAGCTGCCTTTAAAGCTTACCTGCATGCCGTCGCGCAGATCGAAGGTGCGCTTAAGGTAGGCGCCCTTCCAGATGATGCAGTCGACGGCCGCCGAGTCGTCCTTGATTTGGAAGTAGCAGTGGCCGCTTCGGGCATTGGGACCACGAAAACCCGTGACCTCACCCAAAACGCTCAGCTGCGGAATGGCATCGAGCGCGCCGGCGGCGATCTCCACCGCCTGGCTCACGCTGAACTCTTTGCGCTCCCGCTCGTCCGATCCGTCGAACTCGGCGGAAACGGCATTGCCGGTTAGATTCCAGCCTGCCACGCAGCCTCCTTTCGTCATCGTGCACAAGGGCTTCGGCCCCGTGCAAATTCGAGTCCAACACATAGTACAGCGCCGCGGGGACACAAATCTCCGCGGCGCCTGTCAAGCCAATTTGTTATCGGTTGGAGTTTCTGTTGTAGCGAGCCATCAGGTAGAGCAGCTGAATGATCGAAGTGAGCGCTGCAGCAACGTAGGTAAGCGCGGCTGCCGTCAGGACCTTCTTGGCACCATTGACCTGCTTGGAGCTCATGCCCGACTGCTCGATGTACGCCACGGCGCGGCGGCTGGCATCAATCTCGACCGGCAGCGTAACGAGTTGGAACAGCACGCTAAACGAGAAGAAGATCAACGCGAGGGTCGTGAGCCCCGCGATGTTCATAAACAGCCCCATGAGTAGCACGATGGTCCAGGTGTTCTGGGTAAAGTTGACGACCGGGACCAGGGCAGTGCGCACCTTCATCATGGCGTAACCGCTTTGGCGCTGGGCGGCATGGCCCGCCTCGTGACAGGCGACGGCAACGCTTGCGACCGAACCGCCCGAACGGTTGGCGTCCGAGAGATACAAGTTGTTATCCTGCGGGTTGTAATAGTCAGTGAGCTCACCGGCGACGCCCTTGATACCCACGGCATTGCAACCGTTGGCGTCGAGCATACGGCGCGCGACCGCGGCGCCCGTGTCGCCGTCCGAGCGAACCTTGGACCAGGTTTTGTACGTCGAGTTGATATAGCTCTGAGCAGCAAGACCGAGCACCGTACAAACAAGAACAACCAGCAGGTACAGCGGGTCGATGCCAAAGCCGTATCCATAGTAATAGGGCATGCGAATTCCTTCGAATCGAGTTACACGTTGGAGGCATTCTACCCACTCAAACGGCTAGGCTTCCTTACAGCAATTCAATTTTGCCATCTTTGACCGTCAACCCCATGTTGCCCGAGAGCAGATCGTCCAGGCGCGAGCCCACAAGCTCAAAGCGCCAACCTTCGCGCAGGCGGCTCTGCTCGGGATGCTCAATGTAGTCGGCCAGGTCATCGCGCGAGGCAATGACCGAGGTCGCCACGCCCGAGCGCTCGGCAACCAGGCGGATAAGCGCATACATAAGGTCAGTCACGCTCTCCAGCTCCGGCGAAATCTGACGATGTCCGCGTACCAAGAGCGGCAGGCGATCGTGCGGACAGCTCGCACCGCGCTTGATGGCCATCAGCGCGCCGTCCACGTCGCGCTCCCCCAGCTGGTCGGTACCGCGAATGCTGCGGAACTCCTCAACACGCACGGGATTGCGCTTGACGAGTGCCAGCAGCGTATCGTCGGACATAACCCACTTGCGCGGGATCTGTCTCTTATACACATCTCCGAGCCCACGAGACTAGGCATG
>URVF01000244.1 GCA_900551185.1 uncultured Collinsella sp.
CATACGAGGTCATGCCTAGTCTCGTGGGCTCGGAGATGTGTATAAGAGACAGGGTCACGAGTGCGAGATCCACAACGGCACGGTCACACTCGATCTGTATCCGCTGGGCTCGTCGATCATTTATCACCATGCCGAGCAGCGCCTGCAGGAGCCGCTCGATCACGGTGCGGGTGTTGTGTGCCATATCACATCGGTGCCGACCGACAACGGCAAGCCCGGTACGATCGGCGCGCCCACGCGTCGCTTTATCGACCATCTGGCCGCCATGGGCATGCGCTACTGGCAGGTTCTCCCCGTCAATCCCACGGACTTCTTCCGCTCCCCTTACGCTGGGCCTTCGGCCTTTGCAGGCAATATCGACCTGTTACCCGAGAGCCACGAGGAGCTGGCAGCCGACTTTGAGACCTGGAAGGCCCGCGGAGGCGAGGATGCCGATCCGCTGTACACCGCGTTTAAACATCGCAATGCCGATTGGCTCGAGAAATACTGCGTCTACATGGCCGTTAAGAAGTACTTTGAGGGCGAGTCGCGCCATGATTGGCCGGCAGATGTCGCGCGTTACAACGAGCATCTGATCGACGACAAGCGCTTCCACGACGAGGCTGAGCTTCAGGCGTACATGCAGTACCGCTTTGACCTGGCTTGGTGCGAGCTCATGAACTATGCGCACAAGAAAGGCATCGAGGTTATCGGCGATATTCCTATGTACGTGTCCGACGATTCGGCAGACGCATGGAGCGAACCCGAGAACTTCTGGCTGTCCGATACCGGCAAGGCGATTGAGATTTCCGGTGCGCCGCCCGACAACTTTGCGCCAAAGGGCCAGGTGTGGGGCAACCCGACGTTCCGCTGGGACCACATGAAGCAGAACGGCTATAGCTGGTGGATGGATCGCCTACGTCGTGCGTTTTCGCTCTACGACCGCGTGCGTCTGGATCACTTCCTGGGCTTCCACAGCTACTTTAGTATCCCCGCGGGCAAGGCTTGCGCCGAGGGCCGCTGGCTGGCGGGCCCGGGTAAGGACCTATTCCAGACCGCCTATGACGAGCTGGGTCCGCTCAACTTTATCGCCGAGGACCTGGGCTATTTGACGCCCGGTGTTCGCGCCATGGCTTCGACATGCGGTTTCCCCGGCATGGACGTGCTGGAGTTTAGCGATTACGACGTCCGTTGCGGTGTGCATCCCACGCCTGGCAAGATTCTCTACACCTCGACGCACGATACGTCGACGCTGGCCGGCTGGTGTACGCGTTCCTTTGCGGGCGGCGATGAACCGAGCGGTGTTGAGGTGGCGGCCAAGCTGATGAGCGACGCGCTGGCAAGCGACGCTCCCCTGGTGATGATGCCGCTGCAGGATGTCCTGGGGCTGGGCGACGACGCGCGCATGAACGTTCCGGGCGTTGCCACGGGCAACTGGACCTGGCAGGCTGACGAGGCGGACATTGCAGCCGCCGAGAATAAAACCGCACAGCTCCTGCGCAACAACCATAGATTCTGGGGCGAAGCGTGATAAAACCCCCGATATAGGGTACAGTTACAGACGTTTGAATTTTTGCGGGCAGAGTAATCTGCCCGCTTTGTGCTGAAAAGGAAGTATTATGGCGCGCTACGATTACAAGTGCTCGAGCTGCGGCAACGTATTTGAGGTTGAGCATCCCATGTCCGAGACTCCCGAGGTCGTGTGCCCCAGCTGCGGTGCCCCGGCGGCCAAGACGTTCTCGGCCAGCGGCATTAAATTTGAGGGCAGCGGTTTCTACAACACCGATCAGCGAAGCGGCGGCTCCAGCACCAGCGCCACAAGCGGCTGCTGCGCCAACTGCCCGCACAGCCACTAGAAACCAAACAGCCCCGCGACCGACATCGATCGCGGGGCTGATTCTTTGCGCTATAGGTGGCTCTATGAGTTGCGGTGAGATAAGGACTGTTTGGTGGGCAGAAGCCGCTATTCAATCCCTATTTCACCGCAACTTAGTCGTTACTTGTGGACCAGTCTGGCGCAGAAGTGGCCGTCGTAGGAGTCGGCGTTTACCGGCACGCTTTGGAAGAGGCCTCGATCGTTCTGGCGTACGGATACGAGCTTCTTGGCCTGATCGAACTCGGGGAGTTGCAGAATCTGTGCCTCGGAAAGCGGTGCCACGCTAAAGCCGGCACCCTCGGGAGAAGCAAGGAACGCGTCCACCACCTGCGTGTTCTCCTCGTCGAAGACGGAGCACGTCGCATAGATGAGCTCGCCGCCGGCAGCCACGCGCGCGGCGGCTTCCTTGAGCATCGACAGCTGCAGTTTGGGCAGCTCAACCGTCACATCCTTTTCGGTCAGACGCCACGGAATCTCGGGATGACGACGCATGGTTCCGGTGCCCGAGCACGGCGCATCGATAAAGACCGTGTCTGTCTCTGATACACATC
>URVF01000245.1 GCA_900551185.1 uncultured Collinsella sp.
AGATCATGCCTAGTCTCGTGGGCTCGGAGATGTGTATAAGAGACAGCTCCTCGCCCTCCTCGACCTCGTCGGTCCAGGTGACGGTCTTGACGTCGTCAACGTTAGCGCCGACCAGGGCCTCGTTGAACTCCTTGGGGTTGCTGTCGCTACCGGCGATGAGCATGCGGCCCTCAGCGGCGAAGTTGTCGGCGTTCTCGACGGCCTTGAGGTCGACGGTAACGTAGTCCTCGGCCTCGACGGCGCGACCCTCGACGTCCTCGAAGGTGGCACGGTAGTTGAGGAGCATCTCGACCTGGTTGTTGATCTCGGACTCGGTGACCTCCGCGGGAGGCATCTCGATCTCAACGGCGTCGAAGGAGGAGAGCTCGGCAGCAGGACGCAGGGAGAACTCGACGGTGTAGGTGTAGTCCTCGTGATCCTTGGCGAGGTCGAGCTCCTTGTAGTCACCGCTCTTGGTGGGGACGATGTCCAGCTCGTTGAGGACGACGGGCTCGTTGGCGGCGATCAGGTCGTTGGTGGCCTGAGCGAGGGTAGCCTCGGCGCCAAGGGCAGAGTCGATGACCGGACGGGGAGCCTTACCGGCGCGGAAGCCCGGGAAGCGGTACTTCTTGGCGGTGTCCTTGTAGGCCTTCTTGATCGCGGCGTCGACGTCGGCGGCCGGGATGGTGACCGTAGCGGTGAGCTTGGCGTCCTTGACGTCAGAAGCGGTGATGTTCAACACGTTCCTCCTCATACTGCCCAGCTTATCTGAGGTGCTGGTACCTTTATGCAACAAAGAGTCGCGACGGCGGGAGCCGACGCAGGTGCGTTGGTGCGGGCGAAAGGACTCGAACCTTCACGGGAATCCCACCAGAACCTAAATCTGGCGCGTCTACCAATTCCGCCACGCCCGCATGAGCGCACAGACTAGGAATGATAGCAGATACGAACGGCAAGCGCACGCACACCTTTTACAGGCTCACGACCTCACCACGAGTACGCATCGGATCCCCCGACGCCCCATCTCATAAGTTGCGGTGGAATAGGGACTGTTTGGGGCTCCAGTCCTCCAAAACAGTCCCTATTCCACCGCAACTTCGGCGGGACTCGGCAGCCTGGCGATGCTGGCCATGCGCCGGAAAGCGTGTCCCGGTTTGGGGCCTCGGAATGGGATGTAATTTCCACTATAGCCATCAACCGGAAACTGCAACCCGTTTTGAGCCCCTATTCCGGGATGCACTTTCCGCCGAGGGCCTCAAACGGAAACTGCAGCCCACAATTCGGTCGAAAAGTGGACTGCAGTTCCCCAGGGCTAGGCAAAGAGCGGCGGATGCGTCGCCTCGCCTACTCCCCCAGCAGGGCCTTCTCGGGCGTGATCGGAAGCGAGCGAACCTGATGGCCGGTGGCGTGTGCGACGGCCGAGGCCACGGCGGCGAGCGGCGTGTTGATGACGACCTCGCCGATCGACTTGGCGCCAAACGGACCCGTCGGCTCGTAGCTCGGCTCAAAGGCCACGCGAATGCTGCCGATATCCAGGCGCGTGGGCAGCTTGTAGCTCATAAAGTTGCCGGTGCGCAGGCGTCCGCGATCGTCATGCTCGACAATCTCGTAGAGCGCATGGCCGATGCCCTGGGCAATGCCGCCCTCGGCCTGAACGCGCGCGAGCGCCTCGTTGATCACGGTGCCACAGTCGACGGCAGCCGCGTAGTCCACAACAGTCACCTTGCCGGTGGCCTTGTCGACCTCGACCTCGGCAATACCGGCCATAAACGGCGGGGGCGAAACGGGCAGGCAGGCAGAGGCGTGCGAGGTCAGTGCGTCGCCGCCCGCGATGTTCTTGACGCACAGGTTGGCAAAGTCGCGAAGCGTGAGGTAGCGGTTCTGCTCGCGCGCGGCGCGCTCGTCGGACAGACGCACGTACTGGCCATCGAAAACCACGTCGGCGGCGTCCACATCCCACATCTGGGCGGCCTTGACGCAGATCTTCTCACGCAGCTCGGTCGCGGCGTTCTTGGCGGCCAGGCCCGTCACGTACGTGCCCGAGCTCGCGTACGAGCCGGCGTCGAACGGCGACACATCGGTGTCCACGCCGCGCACCACGATCAGCGAGCTCTCCACGCCCAGCTCCTCGGCGGCAATCTGCGCCAGGATCGTGTCGACGCCCATGCCGTTATCGGTAGCGCCGGTGCCGATGGTAATGAAGCCGTCCTCTTCCAGGCGCATGTCAATGCCGGCGATGTCCACGTTGGAGATGCCCGAGCCCTGCATGGTGAGCGCGCAGCCCAGGGCGCGCACGCGGTCGCCCAGGTCCACGGCCAGCGGCTTGTCGCGCCAGCCGATCATGTCCCTGTCTCTTATACACATCTCCGAGCCCACGAGACTAGGCATGATCTCG
>URVF01000246.1 GCA_900551185.1 uncultured Collinsella sp.
CGCGTAAGATCGTCGGCAGCGTCAGATGTGTATAAGAGACAGTACTGGCACACATTCCAGTTGTTCGCGGCCAAAATGTCCTGGCTGCGCTGGTTGAGAATCATGTTGAGCGTCGGCTTGTCGTCCTGCGGGCGCTGCGTGACGTTATAGGTCACGCTGTACGCGCACGGATACAGGTGCATCTCGGACAGGTCGCTAAACACATACGTGTTGGTCATGATGCGGCGACTGTACGGTGTGTGCTTAAGATCGTACAGCACTCGGTCCATCTGGTCGAAATCGCCCTCGGCATAATGACTCTTCTGGCCAATCTGGTACCCGTAGGCCTTGCCGATGGAGCCGGTCTCGTCGGCCCACTCGTCCCAAATATGGCTGTTGAGGTCATGGACGTTATTGGACTTCTTTTGATAGATCCACAGGATCTCGTCCATGGCGGATTTGAGCGCCGTGCGGCGCAGGGTAAGCGCGGGGAACTCCTCGCGCAGGTCGTAGCGCGCCGTGACGCCAAAGTTTTTAATGGTATAGGCAGGGGTGCCGTCCTCCCACACCGGGCGGACCTTTTGGCCCTCGGTGGTGGTGCCATGGTCCAAGATATCGCGGCACATGGTTACAAACTGTTGATCAGCTTTGCTCATTGACCCTCCTGTCAGTCGCCTACAAGCGAGATTCATTGTAGCCCAGGCGCACGCGGCCCCACAGCCCAAACATAAGCCCTCATTTTCTGACATATGCCAGAAATTCCTTGCGCAAATCCGCACGTTCGCTATTCTATTGTTGACATATGTCAGATTTGGAGAGTGTATGGCTGGAAGACGCGAAAAACTGCGCCGCGTTGGGATCATCCCCGAATATCGCGGCTTTACCCCCGATGGCCTTGCCAGCGGAGACGCTATCGATATGACGGTCGATGAGCTCGAAGTACTGCGCCTGTGCGATCTGGAGGGCCTCAATCAGGAGGCCGTCGCCCTGCACATGGGTATCGCCCGCGCCACGGTGGCGGCAATCAGCAGTCGCGCGCATCGCAAGGTGGCAAACGCGCTGGTCAATGGACGGGCGATCGTCATCGAAGGCGGCAACATCGCGTACTCCCCCATCACCACGACGACGGCCGCATGGCCAGCAAAGGAGGTCGGCACCATGAGGGTGGCAACAACGTACGACAACGGCAACATCTTTATGCACTTTGGCCGCAGCGAGCAGTTCAAGATCTACGACATCCAGGATGGCAAGGTGCTCAACGAGCAGGTCGTAGGCACCGGTGGCACCGGCCACGGCGCCTTGGCGGGCCTACTTGCCAACGGTGGCGTTGACACGCTCATCTGCGGCGGTATCGGCGGCGGCGCTATCAACGCGCTTGCCCAAGCCGGCATCACGGTCTATGCGGGCGCCCAGGGCAGCTGCGATGCCTGCGTCGAGGCCCTCATTGCCGGCACGCTCGCACAGAACGGCGAGGCCACCTGCGACTGCCATGGACATGATCACGAGCACATCCACGAGCATGGCGAGTCCTGCGGCTGCCACGGTCACCACGACCATGAAGGGCACGAAGGCTGCGGCTGCCACTAGCGGCAAGCACCTCGTCGAGAACGCGCTTCCACGCGTGCGACAACCAGCGAACAAACGGCGAAGGCCGTCTGGAATACCATCCAGGCGGCCTTCGCCATACACGACTCAACTAGTCGTTACTTCTTGTTGCGCATCTGCGCTTCCATCTGGCGCAGCAGGTCCATATCGGACTTGGGGCCGCCCGTACCCAGGCCGCCCATGCCGCCCAGGCCCATAGCGTCCAAGCCAGGGATATTGGGCATGCGCATCTTTTTGCCCTTCTTACCCTTCTTGCCCTTCTTGCCGCCGGCCTGCGCCTGATTGGCCATCGTGCGCATGCGGCCCATCATCTTATTCATCTCGCCCCACTGCTTCATAAGGCTATTGACCTCGGTGGGGGTCACGCCGGCACCCTTGGCAATGCGAGCACGACGCTGGCCGTTAATGATGGAAGGACGCAGGCGCTCCTCCTTGGTCATCGACATGATAATGGCTTCGTTCTTGTCAAAGATGCCCTCGTCCAGGTTGCCGCCCATCTGGTTGAGCGCGCGCTGACCACCGGGAAGCATGCCCAGAATGCCCTTCATGCCGCCCATCTTCTTGACGGCCTTCATCTGGTCGAGCATGTCGTTCATGGTAAAGCCCTCGCGCAGCATACGCTCGGCAGCCTCGAGCTGCTCGGCGTCGGCCGCCTCCTGGGCCTTCTCGATAATGCCGACGACATCGCCCATGCCTAAAATGCGCTTGGCCATGCGGTCGGGGTAGAACGGCTCAAGCGCTGTCTCTTATACACATCTCCGAGCCCACGAGACTAGGCATGATCTCG
>URVF01000247.1 GCA_900551185.1 uncultured Collinsella sp.
CGTGGGCTCGGAGATGTGTATAAGAGACAGGCTCCACAAGCGGACAGATCACGTAGGCCTGCTGACCCTTCTCGTGTGCCTCGCGGATGGCACCATAAGCCAGGTCGCGGCTCGACTCGGTGAGGATGCGCGTCGTCACGCCGGCACCCGGGACGGGACGATGGCGGATGACGCTCGTGTCCAGGTCGCCGTAGACCGAGAGCGCCAGCGTGCGCGGGATGGGCGTCGCCGTCATGACGAGCAGGTCCGCGCCGGGGCCCTTCGCGCGCAAGGCGTTGCGCTGGCCCACGCCAAAGCGGTGTTGTTCGTCGATGACCACGAGCGACAAGTGCTTAAAATCCACGTCTTCGGAAAGCACGGCATGCGTGCCAAAGAGCACGTCAAGCTCGCCGGATTCCAGCTGCACATGGATGCGCTCGCGCTCCGCCGCCGGCGTGGCGCCCGTCAGGAGCGCCCAGGATATGCCAGCCTGAGAGAGCAAAGGGCCGGTCTTATGGGCATACTGACGAGCCAGCACGCCCGTAGGCGCCATGACGCAGGCCTGGGTGCCGCTATCGACGGCTACGGCCAACGCACAGGCGGCAACGGCCGTCTTGCCGGTACCGACGTCGCCCAGCAACAGACGGTTCATGACGCGCGCATCATCGCACATATCGTGCAAAATATCCTGGAATGCGGCCTCCTGCTCGTCGATCAGCGAAAACGGCAGGGCCTGCTTGAGAGCAGCAAGGTGCTCGCCCGCGATGTGGGCGTAGGGAACCACCTCGACCAAGCCGCCGTCATTGCGCAGACGCAGCGCGATCTGCAGGTACAGGCACTCCTCATAGGCCAAACGACGGCGCGCAATGTCGCGCTCGGCCATACTCGAGGGAAAGTGAATCGAACGAAGCGCACGGGCACTGCTCATGAGCTTGCGCTTTGCGCGCAGCGGTGCCGGGATGGGATCAAAGGGATTGCCGACGAGCTCAAGAGCACCGCTCACGATGCGACGCATCCACGCCTGGCTCACGCCATCGCTCACATAATGGACCGGCAGGATAGTGCCCGCGGCACGCCCGCCCTCGAGCTTTTCGAAATGCGGCGAGGCCATCTGCTTAAAGCCGTAGGCAAACTCGACCTTGCCCATCACGGCCAGGCGGTCGCCCCGCTTAAGCTGCTGGGCAATCCAGGGCTGGCGGAAAAAGGCGACCTGCAGAACGCCCGAGTCATCAACGAGCGATACCTCGGTCACCTGCATGCGCGGACGAGGCTGCTTTTGGACAATGCGATCGACCGTGGCAATGATGGTGCACACGGTATCGATGGGCGCCATCTCGATGGACCAAGAGCGAGTGAAATCCAGATATCGATGTGGGATATGGAGAAGGAGGTCCCCCACCGTCCGAATTCCCAGACGGCGAAGGGCCTCCTCACGTTTACCCGAAACATATTTGAGTCGCGCGATATCCTCGCCGAGCGCATTGCTCTGGGCAAAGCGCTCCGAGACGCGCGGCACGGAGCATAGCTCGGACATGTTCAGATGCCTACTCGATCGAGAAGATCACGGGATAGAGCGGCTGCTCACCACGGTGGGCATCAATCTCCAAGTCGGGCTGAGCTTCCTCGATGGCGTCGACGATCTCCTGGAAGGCCTCGTCGGACAGTTCATCGCCAGCCAGAATCGTCAGCGCGTCGCCCTCCTCTTCCTCCTGCATACGATTGATGCAGTCGAGGGTGACC
Organism: uncultured Collinsella sp.; assembly: GCA_900551185.1. Taxonomy (GTDB): domain Bacteria; phylum Actinomycetota; class Coriobacteriia; order Coriobacteriales; family Coriobacteriaceae; genus Collinsella. The sequence continues at coordinate 1,720 of URVF01000247.1, forward strand.
TGTTTTACATCGGAGCCGACCACGTCGATAGAACCGGCGATGATACCCATAACGTCACCGGAGTGAATCGGAGAGCCGTCCGAGGCGCTGGAGTCGCGCACGGCGCGGGTGACCTCGCCATCGCGGACCTCGCTGATGGCGTCGACCATAGCGGCGACGGCGTCCTCGAGCTCGGAATCGGGCAGGACGGCGAAGAGCGCGGAAAACGCCTGGGGAACGGTCTTGGTGGGAACGACGGCGACCTTCTTATCGGTGCAGGCAGAGGCAGCGGCCTCGGCAGCCATGCGGATGTTGCCGTTGTTGGGCAGGATGATGACCGATGTCGCGTTGACCTGGTCGACGGCGCCCAGCAGGTCGGCGGTCGAGGGGTTCATGGTCTGGCCACCCGAGACGATCACGTCAACGCCGAGAGACTTGAGGATGTCGGCCTCGCCAGAACCGGCGGCAACGGCGACAAAGCCCAACGCCTTGGCGGGCTCGGCAGCCTTCTCCTGGTCCTCATGAATCTTGGCGGTACGGTCGTGGGCCTCCATCTCCATGTTGTGGATAAAGACCTCATAGATCTGACCGAGCTGCAGCATGTGCTCGAGCACCAGGTTGGGGGTATTGGAGTGCACGTGCACCTTATAGTCGGGGTAAGCGCCTACGAG
>URVF01000248.1 GCA_900551185.1 uncultured Collinsella sp.
ATCTACACGCGTAAGATCGTCGGCAGCGTCAGATGTGTATAAGAGACAGATTGATGACTATCTGCGCCTCATGCTGAAAGGGGCTTTGAAATGAAACGCGCCATTATGTCCGAGCTTGCCATCGTTCGCACGCTCGTCCCGAGCATCGCAGGTGTCGGCCTGTTCATCTTCGTCGTGCTAACCCTTGCCAACGCATCGGACGGCGATTCCGGTATGAGCGCCGGCGCCTGCGCGGTCAGCGCCATGTCGCCCATCATAATCATGAACTCACTGGCTGGCTACGATAACCAAAACGGCTGGGAGCGCTATCGGGCAACGCTGCCGTTCTCGCGCAAAGACATCATCTGCGCACGCTACCTGTGCATTATTGCTTTCTCGGCCGTCATGGCATGCGCAGCCGTGCTTTTGAACATCATCGCCCTTCCGTTCTTCAACAGCGCGGGCGTGGCCTCGACAGGACAAACCATCTTTGAGATCGCAATTGCCTCGGCAGCATCGATGCTCATCTCCCTCATGATGGTGTTCTTGGCACAGCCGCTGTTCTTCCGATTTGGACACATGGAGGCACTGCGCCTATCCGTTGGCCTGTTTGCCCTACTCGGATGCCTTACCATGGCAGCGCTGAGCTCCTCCAACCCCATCAGCAACTGGCTTATGTCGATTGCCGGGGCGAATCCCGATCCTGCCGTCCTTGGCTGTCTGTGTGCAGGAATTGCCGTACTGGCGCTCGCACTATGCGCAATCAGCTGCACCGTCAGCACCAAGGTTTATCGAGTACGCGATCTGTAGCCACACGAGTCTCAATCCGCGAAGGACGCGATCGCCCCCCTCCCCGCAAATCCGTGGCAAAGGGCATGTCCCCGGCGTGCGCCACTGTACTACTTGCGCAGCGGCTTGGGCAGTGGAATGCCGGCGGCGATGACGGCCGCGATGATCATGCAGACGATACCCTTGAGTGGGAAGCACATGAGCAGCAGGCCCACGACCATGACCGGCTGACGCATGACCGCACCCATCGTCGATGCCGTGCAGACGGCGACGCAAAAGACCGGATCTGCGCCGGTGAGGATGGCAAGGCCATAGCCCAGGCTTACGCCCGAGAAGATAACCGGGAAGAAGTGACCGCCGCGCCAGCCCAAGTTGATAAGAGCGGGGGTCAGCATGGCCTTGACCAGACCGGTCAAAATAAGCACGCCAGCGGGAATGGTCAGATAGGTTTCCATGAGCACGTCGGCCTGGGTCTCGCCGGCAAACATGGTATAGGGCAGGACCGTGCCACAGATGGCGAGTGCCAAACCGGCCAGCATGGCCTTGACGACAGGACGCTCCCCTATTGCATGGGACAGTGCCTCGCTTGCATGCTCAGAGACAAAGTACAGCCAGCCGCAGACGGTGCCGATCAACGACAGAGGGACGAGCCAGGTAAGCTCTAGGTTGCCCACCTCGGCGGACTCGAACCTGGGCATGCCCATGCCGCCGCCCACAAGCTGTCCAAGCAGCAGGTAGGTGCCCAGACCGCCGGCAATCGCAATACCGTAGACCACCGTCTTTTGCGCCTTGGGCAGCTTGATGGTGATCTCGCCGGACGCGGACTCATCGTCGGCGTCTTCACCCTGGCCGTCGGTGCTACCGGCAAGCGGCGCCACAAAGCCAAAGACGGGCGCGGTAAAGAGCGCCGTCAGGGCAGCCTGGGTGCCCAGCAACGTGAGCTCCCTAAACTCGGCGCCAAAGCGACGCATGCGATCGCCGACCCAGCTGCACAGACCCGCGATGACGCCGGTCAGGCCGGCCTCCGGTCCAATGCTGCCGCCAAACAGCAACGGCAGCAATGCCGCGAGCGAAAGCTTGCCCAGGTTGTCGTACGGGTAGCGCCCGTCTTGCTTAACCTTAGCCATCACCTGATTGAGGTCATCGGTCTTGGTGCCTGTCATCTTTTCGTACAGACCGATTAACAGGCCGCCCAGCAGGCAGACAAAAAACGGGTACGGCAAAAAGCCAAACGGGCCGCTGGCAAGCTCGGGCGAAGCGACGCCCAGCGCGTGTGGAATCTCGGTCCATAGATAGTCGATGCCGTGCTCCATCGCAAAGAAGAACAGCCAGACTGCGGCACCTGCGAACGCACCGGTCACGGCAACGCTAACTAAAAACAGCGCGCGGTTTGTGGGTTTGGCAAGGTTATCCATCGGGTCCTCCCGCGGTCAAAGTCGACATAGATACGTTTTATTGTAGAGCGAGTGTGGCCCAGACAGGCCAACCGTCTGCGCCGCAAACGGCACCATTGGGAGCCATAGTGGGGCAGGCTCAAGGCTTATCCCTGTCTCTTATACACATCTGACGCTGCCGACGATCTTACGCGTGTAGA
>URVF01000249.1 GCA_900551185.1 uncultured Collinsella sp.
CCGTCAGCCCTTCCCGGGCCCGGGTCTGGCCATCCGCATCATCGGTGCGGTCGACAAGGAGAAGCTCGAGATCCTCAAGAACGCCGACGCCATCGTGCGCGAGGAGCTCGACGCCTACAATCAGCGTCTGTTTGAGCAGACCGGTGAGCGCAACTCCGAGCACAGCTGCTGGCAGTATTTCGCGGTCCTGCCCGACATTAAGTCCGTCGGCGTTATGGGCGATGAGCGCACCTACCAGCGCCCGATCATCCTGCGTGCCGTCGAGTCCAGCGATGCCATGACCGCCGACTGGGCCAAGCTGCCCTACGACGTGCTGGCTCGCATCTCCGGCCGCATCGTTGCCGAGGTCCCCGGCGCCAACCGCGTGTGCTACGACATCACGTCCAAGCCGCCCGCGACCATCGAGTGGGAGTAGAACAGACGTTCGATTCTATGCTATAGTGTTTGCCAATGGGCGCGGCATCTTCCGAATCCGCGCCCATTGCTATACGGGCCTTACGATGACGAGCTGACGATCATAGGCGCCATGCGTGCATTTGCGGCGGAACGGGGATATGCGCCCGACTTCTCCGAATCCCGCCTCTGTCACGAGATTTACCTCTCCGACCCGCGCAGGTACGCGCCGGAGAAGCTCAAGACCGTGATTCGCCATCCCATCAAGCCGATTTAGCGAAACGAGCGCCGCCGTGCGGTCCGGCTTTTGGGGTTTATCAATTGGTAGTCCGCGTCGATCGAGCAAGCTGCCCTGCCTCCCGGCAGGTGCGTAATCCCCTTGGTCGATCCGTCTCGAGGTGCGCTCTTTGCTCATCTTGTGGCGTGGAGTTACGATACTCCTAAAAGTGTAACCAGATTCGAGTTTTAGGAGCAGCTTTTGAAGGGTGGCAGACTCAGGAACCGCGATAGATACCTCGAGGAGGCGATGCTCTTCCGTGACACCGACCTCATCAAGGTGATCACGGGCGTGCGCAGGTGCGGCAAGTCGAGCCTTCTCGATCTAATTAGGATGGCCATCGAGTCTGAAGGAGTCGCTGGCCGCGGCTTTGTGAGCGTCAACCTGGAAAGCAAGGGTACGGGCATCAAGACGGAGGACCAGCTTTATGATTACGTTCGCGGGCGCCTGTCGGACAAGGGTCGCACCTACGTTTTCATAGACGAGCCCCAGAGAATCGATGGCTGGCAGGATGCGGTCAACGCAATGAGGGTCGACTTCGATTGCGACATCTACCTCACGGGCTCGAATGCGTATCTTCTCTCGAGCGAGCTGGCCACCTATCTCTCCGGGCGCTACGTAGAGGTAAAGATGCTGCCCCTGTCCTTCTCCGAGTTCGCCGACTTCTGCGGAATCGAGTTCGTATTGGGAACTTCGGTGGCTCTCACTCCCGAGGGGGATCCCGTTCTCTTCGACGACATGCTTACTCGTTACCTTGAGTACGGGGGCATGCCAGCCATCGCATCCCTCTCGACGACCCAGGCGCAGCACTCGGCGTACATGTCCGGCGTCTACGAAGCCATCGCCGTGCGTGATATTGTCAACCGTGAGCGCGGGAAGGGCAAAAGTGCGGTGACTGACCCTTCCCTGCTGCGCCATGTGGCCGAATTCCTGGCGGACAACATCGGCAACGAGTGCTCGTCGAGTCGAATCGCCGGCGCGTTAACTTCTGCGGGGCCGAAGACCACGAACAAGACCGTTTCCTCGTATGTGGGTGCGCTTGAGGAGGCCTTCCTGTTCTATCGTGCCACGCGTTACGATTTGCACGGCAAGGCGCTCCTCAAGACGAACCCAAAGGAGTACATCGTCGACACCGGCTTCAGGACCTGGATGGCCGGCTATAGGGTCACGGATACTGGGCGCCTGTTCGAGAACGCCGTGTATCTCCAGCTGCTCTACGAGGGGTGGAGCGTGCATGTGGGGAAGCTCTATGGCAAGGAGGTCGACTTCGTCGCGACGAAGGACGGGCGCGTACTCTACGTGCAGGTGACTGACGAGATGTTCGCAAGCGAGACCAGGGAGCGAGAGATCGCTCCTCTGAAGTCGATACGAGACAACCACGAGAAGATCGTGGTCGTGAGGCAGGGTTCCTACGACACGGACATCGACGGCATTCGCATCGTGAGCGCGAGGGACTTTTTCCTCTAGGGCCATGAAATCCATCGCGAAGCAATCAGGTCAAGTTGGGAACAATGTCTGACATCGTGTGGCGATAGCATCGTGCACGCGATGTCAGTTTTGGCTTCAAGATGGGCAAAACCGCACGGCGCACCGGTGGCCACGTCGGTCACGGAGGAACTCATGAGATAGCCACCTGACACGATTCCTCTTTGCGATCAATAGCTGAATATTGTGACCTGCGGTTTTG
>URVF01000250.1 GCA_900551185.1 uncultured Collinsella sp.
GCTCGGAGATGTGTATAAGAGACAGGCTTATAGTGCTTCCATGCCGAGTTGACCTTGGTGGCGGCAGACGAAGCGTTGGAGAACGAGACGTCGACGCCGGCAATGGTGGTGTTGGGGTAAGCTAGCTGCGAAAACGCTACGATGCCTACGATATAGACAATGATGATTAGGCCCAGGACGACAAAGAGCGTCGTCTTTTTGCCCGATTTATTGTTGCCGGCGGACTTGCGCGCGGGGCCGCGATCGCCTCGAGCGTGCGTGTGGGGCTGCTTGGGCGCATTGCCGTTTGCCTGGCGCTGCTGACGTTGTTGACGCTGCTGTCGCTGTTGGTTCGGGCGTTGGGATGCGTTTGCTGCACTACGCTGCTGACCGTGGCTCGGCGCGATAGGACGCGGCGACTGAACGCCGCCGGTGTGCCTGCTCGGCTGCTGCGGATCGGGAATCAGTTGAGTTCGATCGTTTTGCGACATCGTATGCATATCCTTCGATTTTCGCCTTGCGGTTCATCGTGTTTTTACTGGGCTTGCATTATAGCGATTGCCCTGCTGTTTGTGGTACGGAAACGGTGGCATTCAAAAGAGGTGGGACATTTGTCCCACCTTTGAGTCGTTCTTTGTCGCTATCCGCACACACCGCATTTTGCACAGGCCGAAAGTGCGGCCGGAGCCTGCGCGATGCCGCCCTTTGCCGTCTCGCGCAGCGTGGCCGGCAACGCGTGACCCACCGAGAGCATGACATGTGCCATCTGGTCAAACGGCACCAGGCTCTTAATGCCTGCGAGGGCGAGTTGTGTCGAGCTAAAGGCCGCTGCCACGCCGATGGCGTTGCGGTTTTGGCAGGGCACCTCCACGAGGCCACCGACGGGGTCACAAACGAGGCCCAGCAGGTTACTCAGCGAGATGGAGCTGGCGTCGAGCGCCTGCTCGGGCGTGCCGCCGAGCATCTGCACCAGCGCGGCGGCTGCCATGGCGGCGGCGCTTCCCACCTCGGCCTGGCATCCGCCCTCGGCGCCGGCGACGCAGGCACTCGTGGTGAGGTTGAGGCCGATGGCGGCTGCGCAGTAGAGCGCGTCCATGACCTGCTCGTCGTCGAGCCGAAGGTGATCGGCAAGCGCCAGCACGCAGCCGGGCACAACACCCGCGGAGCCTGCCGTGGGGGCGGCGACGATCACGCCCATGGTAGCTGAGCGCTCGAGCACGGCCATGGCGCGGGCAACGGCGTCGGTCTGGACGGTGCCCATCAGGCTTGCACTCAAATCGTTGCAGCGGGTTGCTTCGACGAGCTTGGCCTCGCCGCCGATAAGCCCGCCGAGCGAGCGCTGCGGATTGGCGATGGGGGCCGTGGTCTCCTCGCGCATGACGTCGAGCACGCGGCGCATGGCAGCGACGGCGTGGGCCTCGCCGGTCAGACGTGCCTCGCGAACGGCCATGACGGCACCGATGCTGAGTCCCAGTTCCTCGCACGCATCGAGCAGCTGCTCGCCGTCGTCGAAGATCTCCTTAGCCGAGACGCCGGGGGAGAGCGACGAGGCAGAACCGGGGAGCTCGATAAAGGTCGCGTAATCGACATTGTCGAGCTTGCGGAGCATGGGGACGACGGTGTCGTCGGGCGCACCGTCGGTCTCAAAGACGGAGTAAGCCTGGCCGCCCACTTCGGTGCGGTAGGTGCGGCAGAACGCGATGTTCACATGGGCGTAGGCGAGCAGGTTGGTGAGCGCGGCGAGCACGCCGGGAACGTCCTTGTGCGCCACGAAGAGCGTGGAATACATGCCCGAGATGTCGACGCCGACGCCGTTAATGCGGCTGATGCGCATCTTGCCACCGCCCAGGCTCTCGCCGCGAACCTGTGCCGTGGCGCCCGTGTCGTCGACCATGTCGATGTCGACGGTATTGGGGTGGATGGAGGCGTCGTCGCCCTTGATGTCAAAGTGATATTCAAGGCCCTGCTCGCGCGCGAGGTCGAAGGCCTGCTTGATGTTCTCGTCATCGGTGTCGAGACCCAGGATGCCCGCGACGAGCGCACGGTCGGTGCCGTGGCCGCGGTAGGTGTGGGCGAAGGAGTTCCACAGGCCAAAGGTGACTTTGGTGATGCGGCCTTCCAGCAGGCTGGCGGCAACTTGGGCGCAGCGCAGGGCGCCGGCGGTGTGCGATGAACTGGGGCCGACCATGACGGGGCCCAAGATCTCGAATGCCGAGGTCGTAGCTAGTGTTTGCGGCTTGCCTGCCATGGGTGCTCCTGTTCTATCCCGTCGTCCCGAGGGGCGGGGCATAAGGTCGCCTGCTCGGACAGTCCTGACTCGCACGGAGAGCACATTAAGTGCTCTCCGGCTCGTGCGGAACT
>URVF01000251.1 GCA_900551185.1 uncultured Collinsella sp.
ATCTACACGCGTAAGATCGTCGGCAGCGTCAGATGTGTATAAGAGACAGACCTATGCCAGCAGATTCGTCTGCTCGATGCCACCGACCCCAGCCGCCCCATCACCATATTTGTCGCCAGCGCCGGCGGAAGCGTGCGATCGGGTCTTGCGATCTATGACGCCATGCGCCTCGCATCGTGCCCCATCCGCACCGTCTGCCTGGAATTCGCCGCATCCATGGGCGCCGTGATCTTTATGGGCGGCGACGATCGCCGTATGGTGCCCCATGCAGAGCTCATGATTCATGACCCGCTGATCCCCCAGGGGGCAGGCGGCTCGGCACTTGCGTTGCAGGAAACCAGCCGGCGTCTCATGCAGACCCGCAAGACCCTCACGCAAATCCTCTCGGACCGCAGCGGCCTCACGCCCAAGCGCATCCAGTCCCTCACTGCAAAAGACACCTACCTTTCGGCCGAGTGCGCCGTCGAGCTCGGCTTTGCCCACGAAATTCTCTCGACCACCAAGGAGGTCGCCCATGTCTAACCTCGCCAGCCGCCTCGCCGCATCTGAGTCCGCATCGTCCACCATCCTCGCCAAGGATCGAACGCTCTCCTGCGACACCCGCCAAACGGGACTCAACAACAACGCACTTGTGATCGGCCCCTCGGGAGCCGGCAAGACCCGAAACGTCCTCAAGCCCAACCTGCTGCAAATGAACGCAAGCTACATCGTGCTCGACACCAAAGGCACGCTCTGTCGCGAAGTGGGACCCGTGCTGGCAGCCCACGGTTACCGCGTGCAATGCCTCAACTTCGCCGACCTCAACACCGTCCCGGCCCTTGCGCCCGGCATCGAGCGCTGCGGCTACAACCCCCTGAGGCACATTCGCCGCAAGGCGGACGGCAGGCCCAACCAGCAGGACATCCTCTCGGTGGCAAAGGCCATCTGCCCCATCGAGGACAACAACCAGCCTTTTTGGGATCATGCGGCGGCAAACCTGCTGTCGTGTCTTATCGCCTACGTCACCGAACAGCTACCCGCCGACGAGCAGACGATCAGCTCGGTCATCAAGCTGATCGAGCACCTGCAGGACGGTGCCACGGGTCGATTGTTTGACGACCTAATCACGACCGACCCCCAAAGCTATGCCCTCTCGCTATGGCGGCGCTACGCCATTACGCAAAATGCCGAGCGCATGCACGCGAGCATCGTCGGCATCCTTGCCGAAAAGGTCATGTGTCTGGGATTCGACGGTGCGGCACAGCTCTATCGTGAGTGCCATCAGGTGAACTTCGCTTCCATGGGACACACCCCCTGCGTCCTGTTTGTAACCGTGAGCGATATTGACCGCAATCTCGATCCGCTGACCGGCCTCTTTATTTCGCAGGCGTTTATGGGCCTCATTCGTGAGGCCGATAGGCAGCCCGACGGCAGCCTGCCCGTGCCCGTGCGCTTTATGCTCGATGACTTCGCAAATCTGCAGATCCCCCAGATCGACAACGTGCTCTCGATTATCCGAAGCCGCAACATCTGGGCAACGCTGCTGCTGCAGTCGACCAACCAGCTCGATGCGCTCTATGGCGAGGCACGCGCACGCTCCATCATGGGCAACTGCGACACGCATCTGGTGCTGGCGTTCCAGGATCCCGAGAGTGCCCGGGTGTTTTCCGACCGCGCCGACGCGCTGCCCAGCACGCTCATGGCGACGCCGATCGATCGCTCGTGGCTCTTTGTGCGCGGTCGCACTCCCGAACAGGTCGAGCGCTTTAGGCTCGAAGACCATCCGCTCTACGGGGAGCTGCCCGAGGCGCAGCGAGACCATGCGGAGGCCGAGATCTAGGCGCAGGGTTCTCGCGGCGCGCGGCGCCCCAGCGATGTTCCACAAAGGCCGTGCGCCCCGGGACTACGGCAAAGCAAAGGGGCCCGCATCCGATAGGATACGGGCCCCTGACTATAAGGCGCGATGCGTTAACAGCAGCGACTACTTGCGATGCGCGCGATAGAACTCGATGAGCGCCTGGGTCGAAGCGTCCTGCTCGGCCTTGGCGGCGTCATCGTGGAAGGCCGGGGTAATCTGCTTGGCAAGCTGCTTGCCCAGCTCGACGCCCCACTGGTCGTAGGAGTCGATGCCCCAGACCGTGCCCTCGACAAACGTGATGTGCTCGTACAGGGCGATGAGCTCGCCGAGTGCGAACGGGGTCAGCGTGTCGCCGAAAATCGAGGTCGTCGGGCGATTGCCCTCAAAGCAACGGGCCGGGACGATCTGCTCGGGCGTGCCCTCGGCACGAACCTCATCGGCCGTCTTACCAAAGGCGAGCGCCTTGGTCTGGGCCAGGACTGTCTCTTATACAC
>URVF01000252.1 GCA_900551185.1 uncultured Collinsella sp.
TCTACACGCGTAAGATCGTCGGCAGCGTCAGATGTGTATAAGAGACAGGGTCAATAGCCTTGGCCGATGCGCGAGAGGACAGCACGTCGCGCGCATACATGCCGCGGCGATCGGCCTCCATCAGCACATCGAGTGCAAGCTTGCGCGCTGGAGACAGCTTGCTCATGACAAAACACCCCAGATAAGATCGGCGCCTTGCAGCCCAGCAGCCCAAGCAGAAGCGGCCATGGCACGCTTGCCATCGGGCTTAACCTCGAGCAGTTCAACCGCACCATCGGAAAGGCCAAGGAAAACACGCTTATTCTTAACGTCAACGCCGCCCTTGCCAAGCGAAACATCGGCCAGCGCAGCATCGAGCACACGCACGGTCTTGCCGGCAATCACGCAACGAGCAGGCGCGGTATCGGACGAAGCGAGCACATGACGCACGCAATCGAGCGCAGCCATCTGCGGATCCAGAAGCATCTCCAGCTTGGAAATCTTGGCAGCATGAGTGACGAGCGACTCATCCTGCTCAGTCCACACGGCGGTGCCATCGGCAAGAGAAGGAAGCGTATCGGCAAGCAGTTTGCCGCCAAGCTCACCAAGCTCCATGGTCAGCGCCTCAGCATGCTTACCGGCAACCGACGTGGAAGCCTGAGCACAATAAGCACCAGTATCCACGCCATGTCCAATGCGCATAATGGAAACGCCAGCAACCTCATCACCAGCAAGAATCGCACGCTGAATAGGAGCGGCGCCACGCCAACGAGGCAGCAAAGACGCATGAACATTCACAATACCAAGCGGCGCCATATGCAGCACCTCATCAGGCAAAATGCAGCCATAGGCAGCCACACAGAAAATGTCAGCCTGGGCAGCCTGAAGTGCCTCAACAACCTCGGCCGTCATACGATTAGCCTCAACAACCGGCAACCCCAGCTCAAGCGCCTTAGCCTTAACAGGAGAAGGCTCCAGCTTCTTACCACGCCCACGAACAGCATCAGGACGAGTAACAACAAGCGCAATCTCATTCCCAGCCTCAACAAGCGAAGTCAGCGAAGGCACAGCAAAATCAGGCGTACCCATAAACACAATACGCATAAAAGTTAGTCTCCTCTCAACCAAAGCCGAGACGGCTATAAATAACAGCGGAAAGCCAAGTACCCAGCCCATCCGCAATAACAATTCAACAAGAACAAATATACCCAAAACCAAAGAAAGAGCCGCCATAAAGCAGCTCTTTCAGCAAAGCACCTATCAGCGAAGACGCCCCTCCCTAGCCCGACGGCACCCGGGCGAAACGAAGAGCGACAACGTAGTCCCTGGGATTGGGCCCACACATATCGTCCCGCGCGCAGTTTCGCAGCGAAGCGAGAATGTTTGAGCACGGGATGATATGTGTGGGCCCCATCCCAGGGACGGACAATTAACCTATTCGGTCTCGCCCGGTCGAGCGCCGCGGGCCAGGGCATCCTGGTACTCCTTGACTGCCTTGATCCTCTGCATCGGCTTCAGTCGCTCAAACATGGTGTTGCCGTGCAGGTGATCGATCTCGTGCTGTAGGCACACGCAGAACAGATCGCCCGAGGCCTCGTAGCGAATCAGGTTGGCGTCCAAGTCGTACGCCTCGACGACGACATGGTCGGGACGCTCGATCTCGCAGCTAATGCCGGGAATGGAAAGGCAGCCCTCGCTAAACGGCACCAGATGGTCGCTCTGCTCCACAATCACGGGATTGATGAGCACGTACGGGTCGTAGTCGTTTTTGTCGCTGTAGTCGCAGTCGATGGTGACGAGCTGAATGAGCTCGCCGATCTGCGGGGCAGCCAGGCCGCAACCGCCGTTCTCGAACATCATCTTCTTCATCTTCTCGGCAAGCGCCTCGATCGCCGGGGTGATCTCCTCGATGACGGCGCACTCCTGGCGCAGACGAGGGTCGGGCGACAGTACGATTCCGTTGGCTTCCATGGCCATCCTTTCGGGTTGTTACATCAAATCATAGGCGTCGACGTCAACGCTCACGCTCACGCCGCGCACAGAGCCCACCTCTTTGAGGCAGGCGTCGATATCATCAGAGACATGGTACCCTACCGGCGACTTTACAAGCAGATGGAAGCGGTAACGGTCCTTGGCTCTCTCGATTACACACGAAGCCGGGCCCAGCACCTGCGGCACGGCACTCCCCGCCCGCAAAAAGTCGGGCGCGGCGGCATGCCAGCGGCGCTTGAGGAGTTTCGCGATGCGACCGATGTAGTCTTGCGCTTCGTCTCGGTTCGCCGACCACACCAAGATGTTGACCCTGTCTCTTATACACATCTCCGAGCCCACGAGACTAGGCATGATCTCGT
>URVF01000253.1 GCA_900551185.1 uncultured Collinsella sp.
GAGATCATGCCTAGTCTCGTGGGCTCGGAGATGTGTATAAGAGACAGTGAGAACGCTGAGCGCATCCGCAACGAGGCTGACGCCAAGGCCCGCGAGGTTATCCGCCAGGCTCTGACCGAGAAGCAGGCCGAGCTCGAGGAGATCGATCGTCTCAAGGCTTCCCGTGAGGAGTTCAAGGCCGAGTACCTCAAGCTCATCCAGCACTTTATGGACGATGCCCAGAACTCCTTCCCGGCCGATCTGATGGCCTCTACGCCGGTCGGTTCTGCCGCTTCTCCTGCGGTGACTGTTCCCGCCGAGCCGCTGCCCGTCGCTGACCCGGTTGTCCCCGTGGCCGATCCCTTCGCCCCGATCGACAACTTCGCTGCCGACGACCTGGACTAACATTCGGCCTACAATTTAGTGCCTAGAAAGGATCCGCATCTTGCGGGTCCTTTTTTATGACTGTGCCGGGGTGCGTAACATAAAAACCGAGCCCTGCACATAGTGGCGTAGAGCTCGGCGAACGGGTGAGCGGTCAAGGGTAGGTTTTAAGGCATGTCCCAAAAATCTACTTGAGGAGGAAGTCGGAGAGGGGAATGGTGCGGGCCTCGCGATGCTCGGGATCGGCGATGTGGCCGGCAGGATAGCCACAGACGAGCATGTGATAGGGATAGACGCCCTTGGGCAGATTGAACTGCTCTTGTGCCACCTCGGGCTTAAAATGGCATACCCAGCACGTTCCCAGGCCCTGCTCGGTGGCCTCCATCATCATCTGATCACACACGATGGACGTATCGATTTCGCTGGAATTCATCTGATCATACGGGCGCACCCAAGCATCATCGGTAACGCTGCAAATAAGAAAGACAAGCGGAGCCCCAAAGATAGACCCATCACGAGCAAACCGGGGCTGACAAGCAGCAGCCTTCTCCAGAAGCTCAGGCGTATCCAACACCATCACACGGGTTGGATGATTATTACAAGCAGAAGGAGCAACACGCCCAGCCTCAACAATGGCATCCACCACAGCCTGCTCAACAGAACGATCCTCAAACTCACGACAAGAATACCGAGACCGAGCCAGATCCAAATACCCCATAACCAAACCCTCCAAAGTCAGCAAATCAATCCAAGGTAAACCAAAGGGTACCCAAACCCCCATCCACCCAAACGCCCACCGAATACCAAAGTGTTCAATTGAGTATTAAAGGCCCCCTCGGCCAACCCCCCATTGCGCTCTAACTATCAGCCAAAGTTCCAATGGTGGTACGTAAGGCGAAGGGCCGGCCACGGTTTACTTTCGAACGACTCTGCTACGCAGCCGGAGTGAGAAAGCAAACCGTGGCCGGCCCTTCGCCGCCGGGACACGTACCCCCAATTAACTGTTCTTCATGACAATCGAATCCACGACATCGGCCACATTCTCACAGCAGTCAGCGCAGTACTCCAGGAAGGCGTACACGTCGCGCCAGGCGATGACCTCGAGCGGATCCTTGCCGTTGACATGCAGGTTGCGCATAGCGTTGATGTAGAGCTCGTCGGCCTCGGACTCGATCGTGTTGATCTGGATGACGAGTTCGCGCAGCGTTTTGGACTTGCGGTAGTTGGGAAGCTCGACCATCAGGTCCTTCATGGCGCGGCAGGCATCGGTTACCTTGTGAGCGATGACGATGGCATCGGGGTGGATGCTCTGGATGTTGGTGAAGTAGACGCGCTGCACGACGCCTTCGATGCGGTCGAGAACGGTGTCGAGCGAGCAACTCATCAGGTCCAGATCCTCGCGCTCAAGCGGGGTGATAAAGGCGGTGAGCAGGGCGTCTTCGAGCTCATGGTGCTTCTTGTCTGCCGCATGCTCAATCGCATGCATCTTATCGAGCATGTCATGGATTTGCGTGGGGTCGAAGTTCTCAAAAATCTTGGTGAGCAGCTCGGCTGCCTGAACGGCGAGGTCAGCGCAAGCGACGTAGTTGTCAAAGTAGAACGAATCGGGTTTCTTTGCCATGGGTGGGTCCTTTCGAGGCGAAGACGGGTGGGCGAAGCATTGCAGTCCGGATGGACGCTCGGTTTGACTAGATGAACATCATGAACAGCTTGGCCATGACAAAGCTGATGAGTCCGCAGGCGGGGAAGGTGAAGAACCAGGTGAACATCATGTCTTTGACGACGCCGAAGTTGATGGCTGAGAGGCGCTTGACGGCACCGACGCCCATGATGGCGCAGGTCTTGATGTGCGTGGAGGACACGGGGATGCCGGTAAGGGTGGCAAGTAGCAGATTCGCGGCGCTCGCGAGGTCGGCGGAGAAGCTGTCTCTTATACACATCTCCGAGCCCACGAGACTA
>URVF01000254.1 GCA_900551185.1 uncultured Collinsella sp.
TCTACACGCGTAAGATCGTCGGCAGCGTCAGATGTGTATAAGAGACAGGCTCTCCTTTAATGGGTAGGGTCAGTGGAAGTGTTAGAGTCTGCGGGCATAATGCCAAGGATGCGCTCCAGGGTATCGAGCAGTTCATGCGGCATGGTCGATACCACATGAACCTCGGCGCCGCGACTGGTAAGGCTTGCGAGTAAATCGTCACGATGATACTCGTCAAGCGTCATGCCGTCAGCGTTGAACATGAGCTTAGGCACAAAGAGCATAACCCCCGTCAGATCTTGGGGCAGCTGCTCCAGAATGTCACACGCGACGATGAGGCCGGTCACGTCCACGTTGCCGCCAAAGTAGCGGTTCTTGATGGCTGTGACGGTGCCGGCGAGTCCATACGGCGACTCCACAAAGCGCGCCACGGTGTCGCGCGCGCTGGCGCCCGAGAGGCACAGCAGGTGCTGGCTGCGAGCGGCGATGGCCTCGCGGACGCGGGCCAGTCGCTCGGCATCGGCGGCAAGCACATCGTCCGTCTCGTCTAGGTATGAGCGGATCATGCCGATACCGTCGTAGTACTGCGGATAGCCGTCGTAAAAGTCCGCCTCGGGCGGATCGATGCCTGCGTCCAGGTAGAACTCGTCGCTCATCTGGAAGGTGTGGCGGCCAAAACGCTCGAAGGCGCGGTCCTGGTAGGGACGGATCATGGCAATGGTCTCGCGCGCCAGTTCGGGCTTGTCGCTGTATGACCAGCTAAAGCGGTTCTGATGCTTGGTAAAACCGAGCGGCACAATGCCCAGGCTTGTGATTTGCTCGTGCTCCTCGCAAAAGCGCAGGGTCTTTTCCAGCTCCTCGCCGTCGTTCATGCCGGGGCACAACACGATCTGCGCGTGAATCTCGATGCCGGCGGCCATGATGGCCTCGAGTACGTCCATGCCGCGCTGGGCGTTGCGGCCCATCATACGACGGCGGACGTCGGGGCTCACGGCATGGACCGATACGTTCATAGGGCTCATGTTGCGTTGGATGACGTTTTGCACGTCCTCGTCGGTGAGGTTCGTGAGCGTGACGAAGTTGCCCTGCAAAAAGCTCAGACGGTAGTCGTCGTCGCGAATATAGAGCGTGGAGCGGCCGCCCTTGGGGAGCATCGTCATAAAGCAGAACACGCAGGCGTTTACGCAGGTACGCATGCCGTCGAAGATGGGGCCATCGAACTCCAAACCCCAATCCTCGCCCGGGAAGCGGTCGAGCTCGACGGGGGTGACGCTGTTGTCGCGCGGGTCGAATACCTCAAGCTCGACGGTGTCGTCGTCTGCCTCCCAGAGCCACACGATCATGTCGGTGAGCGCCTCACCGTTGACCGTGAGCACGCGCATGCCCGGCTCGATACCCACATCCCACGCGGGCGATTCGGGACGCACGTTCTTTACGAGCGCGCCCTCACCCGGCTCGGGGTCGCGGCTGCGCCCGTAATCGGCCACCTCGGCGGCGTATGCGGGTACGGTCTGGTCCATGGTTAGCGGCAAAGCTCCTTGATGCGCTCGACGGCGCGCTCGATGTGTTCTTGCGGGGTGGAGGCTCCGGCGGTGATGCCGATGTGGTGAGCGTCGGTAAACCACGCGGCCTCAAGCTCTGAAGCTTCCTCGATGTGATGTGTGTGCTCGCAGGCGTCTGCGCAAATCTGAGCCAGGCGGCGGGTGTTGCCCGAGTTCTTGCCACCCACGACGACCATGCAATCACAGCGGTTGGCAAGTGTTGCTGCTGCCTGTTGACGCTCGCTCGTGGCGGCGCAGATGGTGTTGATCACGCGCAGCTCCTGCACGCGCGGGGTGATGGCAGCCACGACCTCGGCGAGGTTCTGCGCGGTCTGGGTGGTCTGCACAACCAGGCCTACCTTGCCCTTGAACGACAAGGCGTTGGCGTCGGCGGCACAGCTCACAACCTGCGCATCAGTGCCGGCGTGGCCCAGGATGCCCTCCACCTCGGGGTGACCTGGCTCGCCTACGACCACCACGCGGTAGCCCTCGCGCACCAGGCGCTCGGCTGCCATATGGACCTTCTTCACGTAAGGGCAGGTGGCGTCGACGACGTTAAGGCCACGCTCGCGAGCGGCATCGATCACCTGCGGCACCACTCCGTGCGCGCGAATGATTACGGTGCCCGATGCGGCGTCGTCCAGGTTCTCGGCCAGGCCAACGCCTGCCTCAGCAAGCTCGCGCACCACGATGGGGTTATGGATGAGCGGCCCCAAGGTATGGACCTGAGCGCACTCCCCCTGTCTCTTATACACATCTCCGAGCCCACGAGACTAGGCATGAGCTCGTATG
>URVF01000255.1 GCA_900551185.1 uncultured Collinsella sp.
TCTACACGCGTAAGATCGTCGGCAGCGTCAGATGTGTATAAGAGACAGGGTAAAGAGCGCAAGACGGTCTACATCGGGACCGTAGTCGCGGTAGTAATCGTTGTTGCCCAGTACGGCCCGCACGGGGGCGATGGTGCATAGGTGCTCGTAGTCCATCTCTGACGTGAGGTCGCCAGCGTGGATGATCAGGTCTGCGCCCTCAAGCTCATCCAAGAGCGCAGGCGAAAGATAGCCGTGGGTGTCCGAGATGATGTCGATGCGCTTGGCGCTTGCACTGTTCATGGGATCCCTTCCGCAAAAAACGATTCGGCAGATACATACAAAAAAGGCCCCACGGCTCCGCAGACGATGGGTCTACAGGGCTGCGGGGCCAGTGTGCTAGAGACTCAGGGCCTTCTTGAGCGGCACGACGCGACGGCGCGAAACCGGCACGCGTTCGTCGACGCCCGTAATGCCCAGCTGGATGGCGCCCGAGGGCACCGTCTCCACATCCGTAACGCACGCCAAGTTGACGATATAGCGGCGGTGAACACGGAAGAAGCCAAAGTCGCAGAGCTTGGCCTCAAACTGCGCCAGCGAGGTCGTCGACAAAAAGCGATCATCGACGGTATAGATGCAGGAGTAATCGTCCTTGGCCATGATAAAGCGAATGTCGTCCACGGGAATGAGCACCTTGCGGCCGCCCTTTTCCACCGGGATACGCTCGATGGTCACCTTGCTGTCCGTAACCGGCTTGGCGCGTTGCATGACCTTCTCGATCGCGCGATCCAAGCGAGCTTCCTCGACCGGCTTCATCAGATAATCGACGGCATCCACGTCGAATGCCTCGACCGCATGGTCACTATACGCAGTCACAAACACGATCGCCGGCGGATTTTTGAGCTTATGCAGCGCCTCGGCAAGTTGCAGGCCCGAGGCACCGGGCATCGAGATATCGAGAAACACGACATCCACGCGACTTTCCATAAGCATCTCGATGGCGGAGCGGACGCTCGACGCCTCCGTGATCGTGCCGATCTTGCCCGTTTGCTCGAGCAGGAAGCGAAGCTCCGAGCGAGCCGGCGCCTCATCATCCACAATCATCGCACGCAGCATAGGGATAAAACCTTTCGTCAACTAACTACGCCGGGCATCCGTCGCATGACGTTGAGCCCGTAGCCTTTTATTTTACTCTTGAATATCAAAGATGCTCTCTGACAAATCAAGATGAAGGAGCACTTTGGTGCCCTTGCCCGGCGCCGATTCAACACGCGTATAGGAGTGCGGCCCATAAAAGCGATGGATGCGCTCCGAAATATTGTGCATGGCCACACCGGCGCCGCCACCCTGGGGAGAGCTGGCGTCGGGACGGGCAGAGCGCTCGTCAAACAGTCTGGCGGCGGTACCCTCATCCATGCCCACGCCATTATCGGCCACGGCAATCAAGATTGCATCCTCGCCGTCTTGGTGAACGGTCACGTCGATCCTCAGGGCGTCGTCATCGCCCATACCATGACGTACGGCGTTCTCGACAATCGGCTGGATCACGAACGCCGGCACCAGCGTGTCTTCCACGTCCTCGGACACATCGAACGTCGCAAGCACGCGGTCCTCGCCAAAGCGGGCCTTCTCAAAGGTAAGGTAGCGCTTGGTCTGTGCGACCTCGCGCGAGACCGGAATAAGCGATCCCGAGTTGTCGAGCGTGGCACGATAGAACGATGAGAACTCACGAAGCAGTTCGCGGGCCCGCAGCGGGTCGGTGCGCGTAAACGATGCAATGGTGTTCAGCGTGTTGAACAGGAAGTGCGGGTTAATCTGCGCCTGCAGCGCACGCACCTCGGCGCGCGCCGTGAGTTCCTTTTGCACCTCGAGCTCGTGGATGGCGAGCTGCGTGGACAAGATCTCGGCAAAGCCCGAGGCAAGCGCATACTGGGTACGGTCGACGGCGCGCGGGGTCTTGTAGTAGAACTTGAGCGTGCCGACGGTACGATCGCCCACCTTGATGGGGGCGATAATGCCGGCGGGGACTTGGTTGTGCGAGCCGTCCGAGCCCACGACATCCACCATACGGTTGAACGACTGCACGATGCCATGTTCGATAACGTAGCGTGTGGCAAGCGTGTGGATGGGAGAATCTGGCAGTAGTTTTTCCTCAAACTCTCCCGCGCAGGCAAGCACGTTGCCCTCGTCGGTGATGGCCACCGTCATGGCGCGCGTCTCGGGCAAAATGCGCCGGCACACCAAACGCGCCGACTCCTGCCTGTCTCTTATACACATCTCCGAGCCCACGAGACTAGGCATGATCTCG
>URVF01000256.1 GCA_900551185.1 uncultured Collinsella sp.
ACCGAGCCCGAGGTGATGACGTCGTTTTTGGAGTCCTGCGCCGTGGCGATGAGCGTTTCGGAGTCGATGCGGTTACCCAGTGCGCGGTTGAACGCGGCCATCCAGAATTTGACGAGCATGGACAGAACAAGGGCAGCCATGGAGAGCGCCGAATACACGGTGGGCGAGGGCTTGATGATCTTGGTGATCGACTCGAGGATTAGGTTGATGCCGACGGCACAAACCAGGACGGCGACAAACAGACCAGCCAGGTACTCGTAACGGCCGTGGCCGTAAGGGTGGCCCTCGTCTGCCGGGCGGCTGGCAAGGCGGAACCCGAGCAGGCTCACGATGTTGCTCGAGGCATCGGAGAGGTTGTTGAAAGCGTCGGCGATGAGGGAGACGGAACCGGCGAGCAGGCCCGCGATGCCCTTGGCCAGGCACAGGGTGATGTTGAGTCCAATGCAGATGAGGCTTGCGGTAAAACCCGCGTTGGTGCGGCAAGATGCATCGACCGGCTCGCCCTCGCTGCCGGGAACAAGCGTATGTACCAGCCGATTTACAAATAGCATAGCGGTCGTCCTCACAATCATGTTTAAGGGGATAGTGTAGCTCGCGCGGGGGCGCCGTGCACCGATGCTCAGAAAATGCAGCAATAGTCTGCCGGCGCTAACGAGCGAGCCTTCTCGTCTGCCTGGGTGGTCCATTTTGGGCCACATGGGTATGGGCATGTGCCTGTTTGCTCGACATACTTAATGTCGACAGCCCCTGTGCAAAGGAGGACGTTTCCATGGACGAGATGTTTGCCATTAAATGTCAAAACTGCGGCGGCCCTATGTGCTCGCACCAAGCTAAGCGCAGCTTTGAGTGCGCTTATTGCGGTGCGGTCATTCCGTGGCAGGCGGACGCCGGAGAGCCCAAGAGCGCTTTGGGCATTCGCCATACGCCGTTGACGGTGGTGGATGGACTGCTCAAGCTCACGCATGTGTCGCAACTCGAGCGCCCGGAGGACCCGGACTGGTATTTCTTCAATGCGCACTGGCGCAATCAGTCGGTCCTGGAACATCTGCTGTGGGAGGATCGCGGCACGGCGCAAGAGTTCCAAGAGGCTACGCATGTGAGCATTCCTTGCCCCTTCTGCGGAGCGTCCTTTGAGGGCGAGTCAACGCAGCGTGTGTTTGAGTGCCCGTCCTGCGGCAACAAGATCGGCATTGCCGACCTGCTCAAGCCCGGTACCTTCAGCAAGCGTCTGACCATGGGCGTGGGTGCAGAGTATGTGCCGGAGCAGGGCATTCCCTGCGAAATCTCGCCGCAGCAGGCACGTGCCAACGCACTGCAGCTGGTGCGCCAGTACCCCGACGCCTTTGCCGGGCACGACGTGGAAGATGCGATCCAAAACGACATGATGCTCTTCTACTTCCCCATGGCGCTGGCGGACCTGCGCATGATGGCGAGCTTCCCGGGCAAGGGCCTGAGCAAGGAAACCCTAGTGTACTACGAGGTGCTCGACTGGGCATACCCCAGGGCAAACTACCTGGACGTTCGCCTCATGGGCATTTTGGAGCCGTGGGACTTTGCCAAGGTTGGGCCGTTCGATCCCGCCATGCAGGAAGGTGACTTCCGCGTTGTCTCCGTCGATGCGTCTACCAAGGACCAGGTGGTCATTGATAAGTTGGCGCTCGACGTTGCGGGCAACGACGCCGAGGCTGTACTGGGGCTCAATAAAAAGAGCATCCGCACCTGGGCGCGCAAGGCCCGCAAGCATAAGGACGGCCTGGTGATGGTGCCGGTCTACTTTGTCGATCGTCCCGCGTCGGATGGACGCGATGGCGAGCAGGTGCGCATTGCCGTAAACGGCCAGACGGGCCGCGCGGCCGCGGTGGTGTTTAGCGACAAGCGCGAAACGCATATCGTGGCGCCGCTCAGCCCGAGCCTGCATCTGTCCGGTGAGAGCACCGTACACGCCACGCCCATCGAGGTCAAATACGTTAAATCTCCGTTCCTATACCAGATCGTGCGCCGTGGAGGCGGCGAGCAACCGCGCCAGGTTGCAGCCGCCGTCGAGGGTTCCTGCCGAGAGGAGAAGCCCAAGCGCCGCGGTCTGCTGGGTGCGCTATTTGGGAAGTAGGGGAGCGGTGCCGGTTGGCGCTGTAGCGTGAAAGTCAGGAGAAGGGGCGGCTCGCATGAGTGCGGGCTGCCCCGTTTTTGTATTGCGGGGATATGGCATCCGAATGGCCGTAGGGTCTCAGCTAAATCTGTCTCTTATACACATCTCCGAGCCCACGAGACTAGGCATGATCTCGT
>URVF01000257.1 GCA_900551185.1 uncultured Collinsella sp.
AGTTCCGCACGAGCCGGAGAGCACTTAATGTGCTCTCCGTGCGAGTCAGGACTGTTCGAGCAGGCGACCTTATATATTTGCCCTCCCCGGGGCTCCTCGCCAGTCCCTCTCAGCTAGTTCTTCAGCGAATTCAGCGGTGCCGGGAAGCGTCCACCACGGTGGGCAAGCACGGTGCCGGCGTTGGGGTTCACCGGCATGATGGGCGCACGGCCGAACAGGCCGCCGTACTCGACGCAGTCGCCCACGCCCTTGCCGATGGCGGGAATCACGCGGACGGCCGTGGTCTTGTTGTTGATGACACCGATGGCCATCTCGTCGGCGATGATGCCGGCGATGGTCTCGACCGGGGTGTCACCGGGGATGGCGATCATGTCCAGGCCAACGGAGCACACGCAGGTCATGGCCTCGAGCTTCTCGAGCGAAAGCGCGCCGGCCTCGACGGCGGCGATCATGCCGGCGTCCTCGGACACGGGGATAAAGGCGCCCGAGAGGCCGCCCACGCTGGAGCTGGCCATGACGCCGCCCTTCTTGACGGCATCGTTGAGCATGGCGAGCGCGCAGGTCGTGCCCGGGCCACCGCAGGTGCCAACACCGATGATCTCGAGGATGCGGGCAACGGAGTCGCCGATGGCAGGCGTGGGGGCCAGCGACAGGTCGACGATGCCCTTCTCGACACCCAGGCGATGGGCGGCCTCGCGGCTCATGAGCTCGCCGGCACGGGTGATCTTAAAGGCGGTCTGCTTAATCTTTTCGGCGACTTCCATCATCGATGCGGAATCGGGCAGCGTCTCCAGGGCTGCGGCCATAACGCCGGGGCCCGAGACGCCAACGTTGATGACGGCGTCGGCCTCGCCACCGCCGTGGACGGCGCCCGCCATAAACGGGGAGTCCTCGACCATATTGGCAAAGCAGACAAACTTGGAAGCGCCGACGGAATCCTGGTCGGCCGTGAGTTTAGCGGCATCGATGATGGTCTGGGCGGCCATAAGCACGGCGTCCATGTTGATGCCGGCGCGCAGGCTGGCGACGTTGACGCTGGAGCAGACGCGGCTGGTGGTGGCGAGCGCCTGGGGGATGGACTGGATGACGCGGCGGTCGGCGTCGCCAATGCCCTTCTGGACGAGTGCGGAGAAACCGCCCAGGTAATCGATGCCGAGCGTCTCGGCCGCACGGTCGAGGGCATGCGCGATGGGGGTGAGGTCCTCATCCTTGCAGCAAGCGGCAATCTGCGCCACCGGGGTGACGGAGACGCGCTTGTTGACGATAGGGATACCGTACTCGCGCTCGAGGTTCTCGGCGGTCTCGACCAAGTGCTCAGCCGTGTGCGTCACGTGGTCGTAGATCTTCGTGCACATGCGGTCGAGGTTCTCGTCACCGCAACCCATGAGAGAAACACCCATGGTGATGGTCCTGATGTCGAGGTTCTGCTCCTCAACCATGCCGCGGGTTTCCGCGATTTCTGCAGGCGTGATCGCCATCCTTGCGCTCCTATCTGCCAAAACGAGCATAGTCTCATCTATTCTAACGTGCCGCACACGTCTCGTGGCGCGTGCGGCACGTTTTGGTACTCGGTTGTTTCCGTTGTGTTACTGCCCAAAGACCTCTTCGGCGATACGCGCGCTCTCGGCGGCGTCCTTGGCGTAGTAGTCTGCGCCAATCTGCTTGGCGTATTCGGGGGTGAGTACGGCGCCGCCCACGATGATCTTGACGCCAGGTACCTCGGCATGAAGCAGCTTGATGGTCTCTTCCATGGCAACGACGGTGGTGGTCATAAGCGCCGAGAGGCCGACGAGCTTAATGTCGCGCTCCTGCACGGTCTTGAGCACCTCTTGCGGGTCGACGTCACGGCCTAGGTCAAAGACGGTATAGCCGTAGTTATCGAGCAGCATTTTGACGATGTTCTTGCCGATGTCGTGGATATCGCCCTTGACGGTGGCCACGCAGATCTTGCCCTTGTCGGCAATCTCGCCGGCGGGCATCAGCCGCTTGATGGTGTCGAAGCCCACACGCGCTGCCTCGGCCGAGGCCATGAGCTGCGGCAAGAAGAACTTGCCTTGGTCAAAGAGGATGCCAACTTCGTCGAGGGCGGGGATAAAGTGATTGTTGATGAGGTCCATGGCGTCGTGGTCTGCCAGCAGACGCTCGGTCTCGGCCGCGATCTCGCCTTTGCGGCCCGAGACGACCATGCGACGAATCGGGCCGTCGTTGCCGTCGGTGCCGGCGGTGCCAGCAGCTGTCTCTTATACACATCTGACGCTGCCGACGATCTTACGC
>URVF01000258.1 GCA_900551185.1 uncultured Collinsella sp.
ACGCGTAAGATCGTCGGCAGCGTC
The DNA here is from genome assembly GCA_900551185.1 of uncultured Collinsella sp. GTDB lineage: Bacteria > Actinomycetota > Coriobacteriia > Coriobacteriales > Coriobacteriaceae > Collinsella. The sequence goes on from URVF01000258.1 coordinate 25, forward strand.
AGATGTGTATAAGAGACAGTCATCATGGACCTCATGCGCGTGCTGGGCTGCGGCGTGGAGATCAAGGACAAGCGCATCAAAAACCTCGGTGCCTTTGACCTGGACAACCTCAACTGGAACAAGGTCATCATCTGTACGGACGCCGACGTCGACGGTTACCACATCCGCACGCTCGTGCTCACCATGCTTTACCGCCTGGTGCCCACACTTATCGACGAGGGTTACGTGTATATCGCCGAGTCGCCGCTCTACGAGATCAACTGCAAAGAGAAGACCTACTTTGCCTACACCGAGCTCGAGAAGAACGGCATCCTCAAGGAGATTGGCGACCAGAAGTGCTCCATCAACCGCTCCAAGGGTCTTGGCGAGAACGACCCGGACATGATGTGGCTCACCACCATGAACCCCGAGACGCGCCGCCTGATCAAGGTGGAGCCCGAGGACGTCACCAAGATGGAGACCATGTTCAATCTGTTGCTGGGCAACGACGAGGCGGGCCGCAAGCGCCATATCTCCGAGCACGGCAAGGAATACCTGGACCAGCTGGACCTGCAATAGCAGCAAATCGATAACGACGGCCCATAAGAAGTTCAAGAGGAAATCGTGGCAAAGAAGAAGACGAAGAACCAGCCAAAGAAAAAGCAGGTTAACGCCGAGAACGTCATCGGCCTGCACTCCGAGGTCACCGACCAGCCGATCACGCAGACGCTCGAGGTCAACTACATGCCCTACGCCATGAGCGTCAACGTCTCGCGTGCGTTCCCCGAGATCGACGGCCTTAAGCCCTCGCACCGCAAGCTGCTCTACACCATGTACAAGATGGGTCTGCTCAAGGGCGAACGCCAGAAGAGCGCCAACATCGTGGGCCAGACCATGAAGCTCAACCCGCACGGCGATGCCGCGATCTACGAGACGATGGTGCGTCTGGCAACCGGCAACGAGGCGTTGCTCGCACCGTTCGTTGAGTCGAAGGGCAACTTTGGCAAGTACTATTCGGGCGACCTGAGCTACGCCGCCTCGCGTTATACCGAGGCCAAGCTCTCCCCCATCAGCGCCGAGATCTTCAAGGACATCGACAAGGACCCGGTCGACTTCGTCGACAGCTACGACGGCGCCATGAAGGAGCCGCGCCTGCTGCCCACCACGTTCCCCAACATCCTCGTCTCGGCCAACAAGGGCATCGGCGTCGCCATGGCGTCCGACATCTGCGGCTTCAACCTCAACGAGGTCTGCACCGCCACGATGCACTACCTGCAGGATCCCGACTGCGACCTGCTCGAGTACATGCCCATGCCCGACTTCTCGACCGGCGGCGAGATCATCTACCGCCGCGAGGAGATGGAGAAGATCATCGAGACCGGCCTTGGTAGTTTCCAGATCCGCTCCCGCTGGCGTTGGATCCCCGAAGAGCGCATCATCGAGGTCTACGAGATCCCCTACACCACCAAGACCGATGTCATCATCGAGCGCATCGTAAAGCTCTCCAAGGAGGGCAAGGTCAAGGAGATCGCCGACATCCGCGACGAGACAGACCTTTCGGGTCTGCGCATCGCCATCGACCTTAAGCGCGGCGTCGACCCCGACAAGCTCATGGCCAAGCTCTATCGCTCGACCACGCTGCAGGATTCGTTCTCGTGCAACTTCAACGTGCTCGTCGACGGCTATCCCCGTGTTATGGGCGTGCGCCAGATTCTGCACGAGTGGGTCAAGTGGCGTATTGAGTCCACGCGTCGCCGTATCAACTTTGACCTGGGCAAAAAGTCCGAGCGCCTGCACCTGCTGCACGGCCTCGAGGCGATCTTGCTCGACATCGACAAGGCTATCGCCATCATCCGCGGCACCAAGCTCGAGGCCGAAGTCGTGCCCAACCTCATGAAGGGTTTCGATATCGACGAAACCCAGGCCGAGTTTGTTGCCGAGCTCAAGCTCCGCAACATCAACGAGGAGTACATCCTCAACCGCACCAAGGACATCGCCAAGCTCGAGGGCGAGATTGCCGAGCTTGAGGAGATCCTTTCCAGCGAGGAAAACATCAAGAAGGTCATCAGCGACGAGCTGGCCGCGGTCAACAAGAAGTACGTGATGCCGCGCCGCACGGGCAGGATCGAGCCCCACGAGGTCATCGAGGTAAGCCTGGAGCCCGAGGTCGAGGCTGTCTCTTATACACATCTCCGAGCCCACGAGACTAGGCATGA
>URVF01000259.1 GCA_900551185.1 uncultured Collinsella sp.
ATCTACACGCGTAAGATCGTCGGCAGCGTCAGATGTGTATAAGAGACAGGCTCTTACTATATGCGCGTACTCAAGGAAGCCAAGCGCCGCTCCATCGAGGAGTTCGCCGTGGCCTTGGGCGTCACCGAGGAGGACGCCGAAGCTCGCCTAGCCCAAGCCGCCCTCAACTAACCCATCCGCGCCAAAAACCACTACAAAGGGGACAGGCACCTTTGTGGTGGTTTTCTTGTTCTAGTAGTATTCATTCTTATCGATACCCACGAGCACAAGGAGTCTCTTATGGCAGAGCCGCTTACCGCCGGAATCACCCGCGACCGTGCGTTCGAACTGCTCAACGAGCACAACAAAGATCCGTTCCACATCACCCACGGCGAGACGGTCGAGGGCACCATGCGCCACTTTGCGCGCGAGTTCGACCCAGAGAACGAGGAGTTTTGGGGCATCGTCGGTCTGCTGCACGACCTGGATTGGGAGGAGCATGAGGACGACCCCATGAACCACACCATCTATGCTGCCGAGATCCTCGAGGGCGAGGGCGCATCGCCCGAGCTTATCCGCGCCATCCAAACGCACACGTCCGACTTCAACTCCTCGCTGCCCAAACCCGAGCTGCAGATGGAGAAGATCCTGTTTGCCTGCGACGAGCTCACCGGCCTGATCGGCGCTGCAGTCATCATGCGCCCGAGCAAGAGCGTTATGGACTTTACGACCAAGTCGCTCAAGAAGAAGTTCAAGGACAAGCGCTTTGCCGCCGGCTGCTCACGCGACGTGATTTCGCAGGGCGCCGAGATGTTGGGCTGGGAGCTCCCCGAGCTCTTTGACCGCACCATCGCGGCCATGCAGTCCTTCGCCCCCGACCGCGATACCTTCCAGGCCTAACCGCCCACGCCACCTAAAACCGCCACAAAGGGGACAGGCACCTTTGTGGTGGTTTTTGTTTGCACGGGCGTTAGGGGCGGACCTGGCCGGTGCCGCGGAGCTTGTATTTGTAGGTGGTGAGGGCCTCGGCGGCAAAGGGGCCACGGGCGTGGAGTTTTTGGGTCGAGATGCCGATCTCGGCACCCAGGCCAAACTCGCCGCCGTCAGTGAAGCGAGTGCTGGCGTTGGAGTACACGGCCGAGGCATCGACAGCATCGAGGAAGCGCTCGCAAGCATCCGTATCCTCGGCAACGATGGCCTCGGAGTGCATCGTGCCGTAGCGGTTGATGTGTGCGATGGCCTCATCCTCGTTTGCCACGACCTTCACGCTCATCTCGAGCGCCAGGTACTCGCGACCCCAGTCCTCCTCAGTCGCGGCAACGTAGTCATCACCCTCGGCAAGCCCGGCATCGGCGCATGCGGCGCAGGTTGCCTCGTCGCCGTGAATGAGCACGCCGTGGTCATGCAGCACGGTCACGACCGCGGGCAAAAACGCATCGGCCACAGCACGGTCGACCAGCAGCGACTCGGCGGCATTGCACACGCCTACGCGCTGGGTCTTGGCATTAACGATAATGTTGAGCGCCTTATCAAAGTCGGCGGATTCATGCACGTAGATGTGGCAGTTGCCCGTGCCCGTCTCGATCACCGGCACAAGCGACTCGCGCACGCAGCGCTGGATCAGGCCTGCACCTCCGCGCGGAATGAGTACGTCGACAATACCGCGGAGCTTCATGAGCTCGCCGGTGGCCTCGCGGTCGGTGGACTCGATCATCGACACGGCCTCGCGCGGGAAGCCCTTGGCCTCGAGCGCATCGGCCAGCAGCTCGGCGATCATGGTACACGAGTGATAGGCCAGCGAGCCGCCGCGTAGAATGCAGGCGTTGCCGGTACGGATGCAGATGCCTGCGGCGTCGGCCGTCACGTTGGGGCGCGCCTCGTAGACCATGGCGACCAGGCCCAACGGCACGCTCACGCGGGTCAGGTCCACACCACTCGCAAGCACGCGGTGGTCGAGCACACGGCCGACGGGATCGGGCAGCTCGGCGAGCTTCTCCAAACCGGCGGCCATGCCCTCGACGCGCTCAGGCGTCAGCAGCAGACGGTCGAGCAGACCGGCCGAAGTGCCCGCATCGCGCGCGGCGGACATATCGAGCTCGTTAGCGGCGACGATGGAGTCGACACCGTTGCGCAGTGCTGCGGCCATGGCGCGCACGGCCTCCTGACGCTGCTCCTGTCTCTTATACACATCTGACGCTGCCGACGATCTTACGCGTGTAGA
>URVF01000260.1 GCA_900551185.1 uncultured Collinsella sp.
GCCTTAAGCTCCTCCACGCGATGCTCGGCCTCACGCACCGGCTCGGGCGCGCGATTCGCGGCGATGCGAGCGCGGGCACCGGCCTCGTCAATGAGGTCGATGGCCTTATCGGGCAGGAAGCGATCCTGGATGTAGCGGTTGGAAAGGTTCGCGGCAGCCTCGATAGCACCCTGCGTATAGCGCACATGGTGATGCTCCTCGTAGCGCGGCTTGAGCGCGGTCAGGATCTTGACCGTGTCCTCGACGCTCGGCTCCTCGACATCGATGGTCTGGAAGCGACGCTCGAAAGCCGGGTCCTTGGTGAGGTACTTGCGGAATTCCTCGGCCGTGGTGGCGCCGATAATCTGGAAGGCACTGCGCGCAAGCACGGGCTTGAGCATGGAGCTCGCGTCGATGGAGCCCTCGGCAGAGCCGGCACCGATGATGGTATGCATCTCGTCGATAAACAAGATAACGTCGTCAGCTTCGGTGGCCTCCTGGATCACGTTCTTGAGGCGCTCCTCAAACTCGCCGCGATACTTGGCACCCGCCACGAGGCCCGGCAGGTCGAGCGTCCAGATATTCTGGTTCATGAGGTTCTCGGGCACGTTGCCGGCTGCAATCTGCTGAGCTAGGCCCTCGACAATGGCCGTCTTGCCCACGCCGGGGTCGCCCAGAATGAGCGGGTTGTTCTTGGTGCGGCGCGAAAGAATTTCCATCATACGCTGGACTTCCTTTTCGCGACCAATTACAGGGTCGAGCTCGCCGTCGCGCGCCTTCTGTGTGAGGTTGGTCGCGAACTGCTTAAGCGTATCGGTGCCACTCCCCTTTTGCTGAGAGGCATCCGAGCCGCTAAAGAACGGCAGGCCCGCACCGGGACGACCGGCACCGGCGCCGGCGAGCGGGCGCTTCTTGTCCTGGTCCTTGGCGGTGAGTTTCTCGATAGCCTTTTTGATGGAGGCGGACGACACACCCAGGCGCATGAGGATGTCCATGGCCATGCCGTTGCCCTCTTCGACGATGCCGATCAGCAAGTGCTCGGTCGACACGTAGGTCTGGTTGTTCTCACGCGCCACGCGGAACGAACGCTCCATCACGCTAATGACGAGCGGCGTAAAGGCGAGCTTGGCCGCCTCGGTCTCCTCACTGGGCTCGGGAACCGTGGTCTGGACCTCTTTGAGGGTATCCATGATGTCATCGTAGGAGATGTCGAGCGAACGCAGCGCCTCGGCGGCAATGCCCTCGTCCTCCTTGGCAAGCGCGAGCAGCAGGTGCTCGGTGCCCACCTTATTTGAATGAAGATCGAGCGCCTCCTGTTTGGCCATCGACATGACCTTGCGCGCTCGATCGGTAAATCTATCTAACATGCTCGTTTCCTTACATGAGTTCATCGAAATCAAAACGCCCGCCCGTCGGCGGCGCTTTTGTCTCTTTACCCACAGGTTGTCTATGTTAACAGCTGGAGGAATATCTATAAACCCGGCTCACATGAATGCAGGTTATGACCGCATCGCGGGACTCACCGCGCGATGCGCGACAGGCGCCCCGCAAGAGAAACCCTAGGCGTCTTTCACCACGTCGGGACTCGTCGCACGCGATGCGCGATAGGCATCGGCCTCCTTGGAGACGCGTTCGAGCAGCTCGGATGTATCGACGCCCTCGACTTGCGCGACCGTTTCCACCGTCTGCATGGCGACCGCCCTCAGGTACGCGCACGCGCTGTCCCCCAGCTGCTCGAGGTCTATCTCCTCGCCGCCCTCCCGGGCAAAGCCGACCGCCATCACAAAGCCCATGATGCCCGAGACCAGAAAGCCCACCGCAAAGCTCGAATCTGCCTTGAGCTCTTCTCCGTCGGGGTGGACGATCTCTCTCACGCGGTCGATGATGATCGTATGGATGCCCTGCACGACCTGCTCGGCGGCACCCGCCCTCATGGTGATGACGATGCGCCGCAGCAGGCAGCGGACGTCGCGCCGGTCGAACGCCGAAAGGTCGCCCTCGCTCGAAAAATGCCAGAGGGCATCGGTGATGAGCTCGTTATCCTGCAGCAGCTGGGCTATGGCGATGGCGACGAGTTCATCGAAATCGTGAAAATAGTAGTAAAACGTTCCGCGATTGCACTGGGCGGCGCGGGTCACCTCGCCAACCGACAGCTCGAAGATGCTGTTGTTCTCGATGAGCTCCCAAAACGCCTCGATGATACGGGTGCGTGC
>URVF01000261.1 GCA_900551185.1 uncultured Collinsella sp.
GGGCTCGGAGATGTGTATAAGAGACAGCTGGTGCAGACCTCGTCCAAGAACCAACGGTCATGCGTGACCACGAGCATGGCGCCCTGGCCACGCTGCCAGCGGGCCTTTAAGTGACGCGCGAGCCAGTTGATGGTGCGCATGTCCAGGTGGTTGGTGGGCTCGTCGAGCATGAGCACGTCGTAGTCGCCGATCAGCAGGCGCGCGAGGTCCACGCGACGGCGCTGGCCGCCCGAAAGCTCGCCCACCGTGCCCTCCCAGGGCACATCGCTAATAAGGCCGGCCAGAATCTGGCGCGTGCGGGGGCTCGACGCCCACTCGTACTCGGGGACGTCACCCACAACGGCATGATGCACGGTGTCGGTATCGACCAGCTGGTCCTTTTGGCCGAGTAGACCGATCGTGGTGCCGCGACGGTGCGTCACGCGGCCGTCGTCGGGCTCCAACGTGCCGGCGAGCACGCTCAGCAGCGTCGACTTACCGTCGCCGTTTTTACCGACAATACCAATACGGTCGCCCTCGCCCACGCCGAGCGTAACGCTATCGAAAATATGCTTGGTGGGAAACTCTAGGCTGACGGAATCGCATCCCAAAAGAATCGCCATATGCCCTGCTCCTTCGTAGAAATTCAACGTTGTCCATGATAGCAGCGAAAAGGCGGGCCGCACACGACACAAAAAGGCGGGCCATCTCCCACAAGAGATGACCCGCCTCTCCAATCAGTCCCGTGGCGACCGTGGCCACCGCGGGCCTCAAGCATGTCCCGGACTAGGAGAACATGCCGGTGAGGTAATCATTCAGCCGCTTATCCTTGGGCCGTTGGAAAATCTCGTCAGTCTCGTCGTACTCGACCATATCGCCCATGTAGAAGAACGCCGTGCGGTTGGACACACGCGACGCCTGCTCCATGTTGTGCGTCACGATGACGATGGCGCGGTCGGCAACGATCGACGACATGAGGTCCTCGATCGCCAGCGTCGAGATGGGGTCGAGCGCCGAGCAGGGCTCGTCGAACAAGATCACGTCGGGGTTGAGCGCCAGCGTGCGCGCGATGCACAGGCGCTGCTGCTGACCGCCCGAAAGCGCATGGGCGCTCTTGTCGAGCTTGTCCTTGACCTCGTCCCACAGCGCCGCGCCGCGCAGGCTCTCCTCGACCATGCGGTCGAGCTCGTCACGGTCGGTGATGCCGTGGCGCTTGGGCGCAAACGTGATGTTGTCGCGAATGGACTTGCGGAACGGGTTGGGCTGCTGGAACACCATGCCAATGGAACGGCGCAGCTCGTAGGTGTTTTCGGTCTTGGTGTTCACGTTGCGCCCGCGATAGTTGATCTCGCCCTCCACGCGGCAGCCGCGAATCTCGCGATTCATGAGGTTGAGGCTACGCAAGAAGGTCGACTTACCGCAGCCCGAAGGCCCGATGAGCGCCGTGATCTCGCCCTTGTGGAAGTCGAGCGACGTATTGTGCAGTGCATGGTGGTCGCCATAGTACACGTTGACGTCCTTGGTGGAGAGCACAACCTCGTCGCTCACGGCCTTGCCGCTCACGCGCACGCGCTTCTCGCTCTCCCCCACGCTCGACAGGAAGTCCCGGGTGTCGGACGATGCCGCTTCGGTTGCGGGCGTTACATTCATCTCGCTCATTCGGCCGTCATCTTCCTTGCCAGTTGCTTGCCCACAATGCGGGCGATTACGTTAAACAGCAGCACGCAAATCATCAGCAGTGCCGCGGTACCCCAAACGATCTGCTGGGCCTCGGGGCTGCCTTCGCCATAGATCTTGTAGATATGCACGGCGAGCGACTCACCGGGGCGGAACACGTTCCAGGCGCAAGTAGGGCTCGACAGGTTAAGGCTCAAGAAGTTGAGGCGAACCGGCGAGCTCATGCCCGAGGTAAAGAGCAGCGCCGCGGCCTCGCCAAAGACGCGGCCGGCCGAAAGCACGATGCCGGTCACGATAGCGGGCATGGCCTCGGGAATCAGGATGTGCAGCGTGGCCTCCCAGCGGGTGAGGCCCATGGCCAGGCACGCATCGCGCTGGGCCTGCGGCACGTCCTCGAGCGCCTGCTGGATCACGCGCACCAGAATGGGGATATTGAACATGGTGAGCGCGACGGCGCCGGAGATGATGGAGTACTTCCAGCCCCTGTCTCTTATACACATCTGACGCTGCCGACGATCTTACGCGTGTAGAT
>URVF01000262.1 GCA_900551185.1 uncultured Collinsella sp.
AGTCTCGTGGGCTCGGAGATGTGTATAAGAGACAGCTGTTCATCGTCTTTTTGGTGTACATGGCCGGCATCTATAAGCTCAACGGCGAGGCGGTCGCCAACTCCATGGTGAGCGTCGCCGCCGGCAAGGTGACGATCGACTGGGTGACGATCTTCTTCCGCGGCATCCTGTGCAACATCTTTGTGTGCCTTGCCGTGTGGATCGGTACCGCAGGCAAGACCGTGGTCGATAAGGTCGTGGGCATTTTGCTGCCCATCGCCGCCTTTGTGGCCTGCGGTTTTGAGCACTGCGTCGCCAACATGTACTTTTTGCCCATGGGTGCCGTGATGCACGCGTGCGGCTATGGTGCCGACGTTGCCGGCGCCGATGCCCTCAACGCTGCGGGCATTGCGTTTAACTTGTCCGCCGCCACGCTGGGCAACATCGTGGGCGGCGCGGTTCTGATCGCGCTCGGCTACTGGTTTATCTACGCTAAGAAGTCCGAGGCGTAAGGTACCGTCTGTTTGATGTTGGGCCTCCCGCGGGGCGTTGCCGTGCGGGAGGCTTTTTGGGTCTGGGGCTCGTTGCCGGGCTTTTGGCCTGTTGTGTTTGGCTGATGAAAGGGGTAATCGAGATGGCATCTGCTGTGAAGTGTGACGGTCGCGCCGTGGTGACCACATGCGGGGGATGCTATGCCGATTGCGCCTTTGCGGCACGCGTTGAGGGCGGTCGCGTGGTGGCCGAGCTGCCGGTGCCGGGGCATCCGTGCGCGGCGCGTGCCCTGTGCGCCCGCGGTCGGCATCGCCTGGCCCTGCCGTTTGACGAGCGCGACCGCATTGTGCACCCCATGCGACGCCGCCGGGATGGCTCGGGGTTTGATGCGATTACCTGGGACGAGGCGTTTGCCCAGATTGCCGAGCGTCTTTTGGGGATTGTTGACGAGTGCGGGCCTCGTGCACTGGGTATGACGCTCGGCGTTCCCTCGTTCGACCGCTACTGGGCCTATCGTTTTATGCATGCGCTGGGTTCGCCCAACGTATACGGTGCCGACGGTGCCTGCGAGGTAAGCAGACTTACCGGCTGGGAACACAGTCTGGGCTACAGCCCCGCCTCCGACCTGGCGCATACCGACTGCATCATGTATCTGGGGCGCTCCATTGTCGATTCGTCGACGATGGGGGCCGTTGATGCGCTCAACGATGCCCGTCGACGTGGGGCTAAGATTATCGTGGTTGACCCCCGGCGCAGTGGCTCGGCTGCGCTTGCCGACCGCTGGCTGCGCGTACGTCCTGGATGCGATCTGGCGTTGCTGCTGGGTATCGCACATGTGCTGGTAGCCGAGGACCTGTACGATCACGAGTTCGTGGACCGCTACGCCACAGGCTTTGACGAGCTGGCGCAGGCGGCCAGTGCTTGGACACCCGAGTGGGCCGAATCGATGTGCGACGTGCCAGCCGCAGAGATTGTCGCCACGGCGCGCGATCTCGCTGCCGCCGCGCCTGCCGCTGTGGTGGATGCGGGTTTTCATGGTGGCATCGGCATCGCGTATGCCAATAGCACCCAGACCGCACGCGCTATCTGCTTGGTCGATGTGCTGCCGGGCTGTATTGGACATGCGGGTGGCGCGCTCAATCCGCCCACACCGCTTTCACTGGGCGACCTCGATCCCACTCGCTTTGCGACGCCGCCGGTGCCGCGCGAGCCCAAGCTGGGGTCCGAGCGCTATCCACTGGTCGATCCGGTGCGCGGACTGTGCACGACCATCGGTCAGTCGATTCTTGCCGGCGATTTGCGTGGGCTCATTGTCTATGCCAGTAACCCCGGTGCGGGCTATGGCAATGCACAGGCTTGGTTGGGTATTTTGCAGCAGCTCGACTTGCTTGTGACGATTGATATTCGTTGGTCCGAGACGGCGCGTGCTTCTGACTTCGTGCTGCCCGACGTGACGTATCTGGAGGCCGACCGCGGTGTGGGCGCAGTCGTGGGCGCCAACGATTCGCGCGTGTTCTACCGCAACGCCGTGCTGCCCGTGCTGCATGACGACACGCGACCGGGGCGGGAGATCTTTGCCGGTCTGGCGCAGACGTGTGGCGTGGGCGAGTACTTCCAGTTTACGTCTGACGATCTGGCGGCTGCCCAGGTGGCGCCTCTGTCTCTTATACACATCTGACGCTGCCGACGATCTTACGCGTGTAGATCT
>URVF01000263.1 GCA_900551185.1 uncultured Collinsella sp.
CACGCGTAAGATCGTCGGCAGCGTCAGATGTGTATAAGAGACAGTAATGTGGCTCGAGAGCAGCACGCTGCGCTGGCCGTCGGCGACAAAGGCGAGCATCTCATCGAGCAGTTCCTCGCGTGCCATGGGATCGAGGCCCGCGGTGGCTTCGTCCAAAACGAGCAGCTTGGCATTGTGGCTGAGCGCGCAGGCGAGCTGCAGCTTCATACCCATGCCGCGGGAGAGGTCCTTGACCTTTGTCTTGGGATCGAGGCCAAATCGGTTGATGAATCCGGCGAACGTTTCGCGGTCCCACGTGGGGTACGCCGGGCCTACGAGCGACTCGATCTGGCCCACCTTGAGTGTGGAAGGGAAAGGACACGTGTCCAGCACGAGACCGACACGGGTGCGCAAGCAGCGCTGCGCTTCACCGGGTGCGTCGGCGCCACAGCGCTGCCCAAACAGGTGCACCTCGCCGGCATCGAGTTTGATAAGCCCAAGCGCGGCTCGAATCGTCGTTGTTTTGCCGGCACCGTTGGCACCCACAAAGCCGACGATCTGGCCGGGCTCCACAGCGAGCGTGACATCACGCAGCGAAAAACGGTCGCTCATACGGCGTGAGATGCCTTTGAGTTCTAGCAAGTTTTGCATGGTATAGCCTTTCTTGCAGATGGCTACTGCATGGTTTCGGGGGCTACAAGGTCGAGCATTTCGTGCAGCTTGTCGCGCGTGACGCCCAGGGTTTCGGCTTGGCTTGCCGCTTTCGCAAGCAGCTCTTCGATATGGCAAAGCTGGTTTTCGCGCAAGAGCTCCTGGTTGCCCTCGGCGACAAAACAGCCCTTGCCCTGCACGGTGCAGATAAACCCGAGCTGCTCCAGGTCGGCGTAGGCGCGCTTGGTGGTGATGACGCTCACGCCAAGATCGCTCGCGAGTGCACGGATGCTGGGGAGTTTGGCTCCCGCAGCGAGCGTGCCCGATAAAATCTGAGCTTTGACCTGCGAGGTTATCTGCTCGTAGATGGGCTTATCGCTCGAATTGGATAGGATGATGTCCACAGCGGCTCCTTAGCTGATGGGCTACACGTGTATATAACCGGTAAGCACCGTATATATACACTATGCACAGTTCTGCAAGAGGCAAATACCGATTGGCCCGGCTACCCTAGGCCCTAACTGATGAATTTGTCCTGATAGGCGCCCTAGAGCGGGATTTCGCGGCTACAATAGTACGGTTACAACGACGTAATGCACTCAATGCAAGAAAGGATCCGCATGGCAAGCCTGTCGGATGAAATCTCGTCGCGCCGCACATTCGCGATCATCAGCCACCCGGACGCCGGTAAGACCACACTTACCGAGAAGCTGCTGCTCTATACCGGCAGCATCCAGACTGCCGGCTCGGTCAAGGGCAAGAGCTCGGCCAAGCATGCCGTCTCGGACTGGATGGACATCGAGAAGGAGCGCGGTATTTCCGTTACCTCCTCGGTGCTGCAGTTCACCTACAACGGCGCCTGCGTCAACATCCTCGATACCCCCGGCCACCAGGACTTCTCGGAGGATACCTACCGTACCCTTATGGCCGCCGATGCTGCGGTCATGGTCATCGACGGCGCTAAGGGCGTCGAGGCCCAGACCAAGAAGCTCTTTAAGGTCTGCACGCTGCGCCACATTCCCATCTTCACCTTTGTGAACAAGCTCGACCACGAGGCTCGCGATCCGTTTGAGCTCATGGAAGAGATCGAGAACGTCCTGGGCATCAATACGTATCCCATGAACTGGCCGATCGGCAGCGGCCGCAACTTCCGCGGCGTGTTCGACCGTCAGACTCGTCGCGTCATTGCCTTTGAGGGCGACGGCCACGCCAACGCCACCAAGAAGGTCGCCGAGGTCGAGGCCGAGCTGGGCGACCCTGCCATGGATGAGCTCATCGGCGAGGAGAACCATAAGAACCTGATGGACGACATCGAGCTGCTCGATGGCGCCGGTGATGAGCTCGACTTGGATGCCGTGGCCTGCGGCAAGCTGAGCCCGGCGTTTTTTGGCTCGGCGCTCACCAACTTTGGCGTGGAGCCCTTCCTCAAGGAGTTCCTGCGTCTGGCCCCGACGCCGCGTGCCTATACCGATACGCTCACCAGCCTGTCTCTTATACACATCTCCGAGCCCACGAGACTAGGCATGATCTCGT
>URVF01000264.1 GCA_900551185.1 uncultured Collinsella sp.
ACGGCACCGAGCCGTACGCTTGAACTGAGAAGGGGGAGGCCTCGCGGCCTCCCCCCTTTTTGCGTTTACGCGCAACATTCCTTATGCAATTAAATCAATTTAATCATCCACCGCTGAATATAGACGTTCACCGTTCTGTGGCCGGTTCTCTGTTCTCAATGGACTAATATTTGCTTTAGCGCGCTGATGCGCTTGTCCTGTTTTATACGGGTTGTTTTATTGATTGTGACGGAAGGACTCACATGGCAGATGTTCATGAGCTGCTTGATACTTGGATTGCCAATGTCAAGGACGAGGAGCTCCTCGCTGAGCTCAACACAATGAAGGAGCAGGGTGACGAAGACGCCATCACCGACGCTTTCTTCCAAGATCTCGCCTTCGGTACCGCCGGTCTACGTGGCACTATCGGTGCAGGCACTAACCGTATGAATATCTATACGGTCGGTCGCGCGACGCAGGGTTTTGCTGACTATCTCAATGCGACCTTCGAGCATCCGACGGTTGCCATCGCTCGCGATAGCCGCAATAAGGGTGAACTGTTCGTTAAGACGACGGCTGCCATTCTTGCGGCAAACGGCGTGACTGCTCTCGTGTATCCTAAGATTTCCCCCGTGCCGACGCTTTCCTGGGCCGTCCGTGACCTTAAGTGCTCCGGTGGCATTTGCATGACCGCTAGTCATAATCCAGCGCCTTATAACGGCTATAAGGCCTATGGCCCCGACGGCTGCCAGATCACCAGTGAGGCCGCCGATGCAATTTCTAGGGCTATCGCCGAGACCGATACGTTTACCGGCGTGAAGTCCATGGATTTTGATGAGGCTCTTGAGCAGGGTCTGGTTAAATGGATCGATGACTCCTGCCTCGAGCGTTATTATGACGCAGTTCTCGCCCGCGGCGTGACTAACCTTTCTGCCGAGGAGATTGCCGGCGCACCGCTTAAGCTCGTCTACACTCCGCTCAACGGCACCGGCCTCATTCCCGTCACGACGGTGCTCGAGCGCGCTGGCATCACCGATGTCACGGTTGTTCCCGAGCAGAAGGAGCCTAACGGCGATTTCCCGACCTGCCCGTATCCTAACCCCGAAATCCGTCAGGCCATGCAGAAGGGCATCGATCTCTGCGAGCAGGTTCACCCTGATCTGCTGCTTGCAACCGATCCCGACGCCGACCGTGTTGGCGTTGCCGTCAAGAATGGTGATGACTACCTGCTGCTGACCGGTAACGAGATGGGCGTTCTGCTGCTCGACTATATTTGCAAGACCCGTGCCGCCCGCGGCGAGGATCTCACCAAGAAGGTTGCCGTTACTACTATCGTTTCTTCCGCTATGGTTGACGCGCTGGCCGACGAGTACGGCTTTGAGCTCCGTCGCTGCCTGACGGGCTTCAAGTACATCGGTGACATCATTACCTCGCTTTCCGATGCTGGCGAGGTCGATCGCTTTATCTTCGGTTTCGAGGAGAGCTACGGCTATCTGGCCGGCGACCACGTGCGCGACAAGGACGCCGTGAGCACTTCGCTTTTGATTTGCCAGATGGCACAGTATTACAAGCTCCAGGGCAAGAACCTCGCCGATGCGATGCACGAGCTGTACGAGAAGTATGGCTACTATCACAACAAGACGATTTCGCTGAGCTATCCGGGCGCTGAGGGTGCGGCAAAGATGGCCGGCATCATGGCCGGTCTGCGCGAGAACCCGCCCGCGGAGCTCGCCGGTTCCAAGATTGAGGCCGTCGTGGATTACAACACCTGCGTGAACGGCCTTCCGAAGGCTAATGTCATTGAGTTCGATCTTGAGGGTGGCAACAAGGGTATCGTTCGTCCTTCCGGCACCGAGCCCAAGATCAAGCTGTACATCTTCGCTAAGGGCGCGGATGCCGCCGAGGCAGATGCAGCACTTGACGCGATCGAGGAGTCCGGTCGCAAGCTGCTAGCATAAGGCTTTGAAAGCTATTTCTATAGATAGACAGAGGAGGGGATCTCGGAAACGAGGTCCCCTCTTTATTACCGGCAAATACAGTTGAGAATCCCGAACTGTGTAGGAAATGTGTACGCCCAGATTCCCGCCCGCGGGGGCCCTCCGGTCTGGCAATATATCTCCTTGCCGCGCGGCCCGGTGGAACCGGATGAGCCGCG
>URVF01000265.1 GCA_900551185.1 uncultured Collinsella sp.
ACGAGATCATGCCTAGTCTCGTGGGCTCGGAGATGTGTATAAGAGACAGCCCCAGTCGAGCAGGGTGTTGAAGGCGTTGACGGCCTTCTCGCCGTCAGCCTGGTCGTCCTCGGCCTTGCTGACAAGCGGCAGCTCCTTGGTCGAGAAATCCTTGCAGCCAAGCTCGACAGCCTGGGTAACGGACTTGCCGTAGGACGCGTTGGCGCCGGTCAGCAGGCCGATGGTGCCGATCTTAAACGAAGCGTCGCCCGAAGCGGAACCACTGTCGCCGCCGTTGGAGGAGCAGCCAGCTAGAATGGACATCGCCCCCAGACCTGCTGCGCTCGCGATAACGCTCCTGCGATTCATAACAGGGTTCAATGACTTACCGGTGAGGCTCGACATGCGGCTCTCCTCTCAAATCTCGTCGGGTTTCGGTTACCCGACAGGCCATCCTTCGCCGTGTTCGGCGTTCGCAAAATAGTAGACGCTTTAGTTAAGGAAAGTGGCGATTATTTCAACTTTTCTTTGGATTTGTTCATTTATCCATAATTCTGCGTATTTCTATTACTTTATGCAGTATTGCCACTTTATTATGTAAAAGTAATGTTTCCATTCTGTTACAGGCGTCCCTGCCCTGAATAAAACGGCCTCACCGGTCGCGCTTTATGCGCACTTAGGCGGCGATGTACTTGCCGTCCTGGATCACATAGGCCGTAGCGGGCTTTTCGACCTGACCCTCGTCATTCCACGTCAGCTCGCCTGTCAGGCCCTCGATCTTGATCTTGCGCATGGCCTTGGCAAGGTCGCCGGCAATGTCGGCACCGTCGGCCGTAATGTCAATCCCCGCCTTGTCGATGGCCTCGACAATGGCGTGGACGCAATCGTAGGCGTCGGCGGCAAACTGGTTGGGTGTCTCGTCGTAGACATCCTTATAGGCTTTGACGAAGTCGGCATTCTTCTCATCGTCAGCCGAAAACGGGGTCATGAGCAATACGCCCTCGGCAAGAGAGGTATCGAAGCCCTCCACAGAGAGCAGGCCGTCCATGCCGTCGGTACCCATGAGGGTCATGTCGTAGCCCATGTCCTTGGCGTTCTTGAGCAAAACGGACGCCGGCGTGTAGTAGATC
Source organism: uncultured Collinsella sp. (assembly GCA_900551185.1). Taxonomy (GTDB): domain Bacteria; phylum Actinomycetota; class Coriobacteriia; order Coriobacteriales; family Coriobacteriaceae; genus Collinsella. Next base: position 1,110 of record URVF01000265.1, read on the forward strand.
GGCGCAAAGATGAGCGTGGCGCCGGCCTCCTTGGCCTTGGTGAGCTGGTTGGTAAAGCTCGTGGAGGAATCGTCCTTAAAGGTCTCGGTATCGACGATATCAAGTTTGGACTCCTTGGCCTGCTCGGAAAATGCATCGGCAACACCCGAGCTGTACGTATCGCCGGAGTTGTAGAACAGGGCGATCTTGGCATCCGCGTACTTCTCGGCCAAGAACTTCGCAGCGCTGGCGCCCATGGTGGGATCGGTGAAGCAAACCTGAAAGACCGTGGTCTTATCCTTGGTGACGTCGAGCGACGAGGCCGAAGGCGTGACCATGAGCATATCGTCGGCGATCTCGCCCGAGACGGCGACGGCGGCACCAGTCGTGACGGGGCCAACGAGAGCCTGCATGCCCCAGTCGCACAGGGTATTGAAGGCGTTGATGGCCTTTTCGCCGTCAGCGACGTCGTCCTCGGACTTAAGCGAGAGCTTGAGGTCCTTGGTCGAGAAATCCTTGGCGGCGAGCTTGGCACCCTTCTCGGCCGAAACGCCATAGGTTGCCGCGGCGCCGGTCAGAGGGCCGATGACACCGATCTTGAAGGTCTTGCCGTCATCGGCGGAGCCGCCGTCCGAGCCACCCGACGAGCAACCAGCGAGTGCCACGGTGTTGCCGAGCGCCGCGGCACCGGCGAGAAAGTTCCTACGGCTGAGCGTGCTGTTGATGTTGAACATGGTGTCCCCCTTTTTCGCTGGCCGCAGTGCGGCCGTCTTGCGGTACGGGGCAAACCTTATGGCGCAAACGTTGACAGTTTGTTACGGAGTTCCGTTTGTAGCGAGCATGTTTCCAATGTTTCCGCAGCGTTTCGGGGGTGCCGTTTTGTGCGACTCCTGTTGCCTGGCGAGCACGCGCCCTCGGTTCACGCTAGAATGCACTCAACCTTTAAGCGGTTAATCCATCCATAAGATGCACGAAGGAGCTATCTATGAGCGAACCCCTGCGCCTGTCTCTTATACACATCTGACGCTGCCGACGATCTT
>URVF01000266.1 GCA_900551185.1 uncultured Collinsella sp.
GGCAGCGTCAGATGTGTATAAGAGACAGTCTGCAGACTGCGCACGATAGCCTTGAGCTCGGCGATCTGCTCAGAGCTCACGGTATCGGTTTTGTTGAGGATCAGCGTGGAGCAGAACTCGATCTGCTGGATGAGCAGGCTCTCGATGTCGTCCTCGTCGATATCCTCGGCCAGCAGGTCGCGACCGCCGTTGAACTCGTCGTACATGCGGGCGCAGTCGACCACGGCCACGATGTTGTCGCGCGCGAGCTTGGGCTCGCCGCCCACCTTGGCCTCGTCGCAGAAGCTCGAGATGGTGTAGGCGATGGGGATGGGCTCGCAAATGCCCGAGGCCTCGATGATGATGTAATCGAAGTCGCCCGAATCGGCGATGCCTTGCAGCTGGTTGGCCAGGTCATCCGAAAGCGTGCAGCAGATGCAGCCGTTGGTGAGCGGGATGAGGTCGTCGGTCTCGGAAAGGCCGCCGTCGGCGATGAGGCTGGCGTCGACGTTGATCTCGCCGATATCGTTGACGATCACGGCGGCGCGGATGCCGCCGTCGTTAGCGAGGATGTGGTTGAGCAGTGTGGTCTTGCCGGCACCGAGGTAGCCGGTAAGCATGATGATCTTCACGGGTTTGTTGGGCATGTGCCCTCCTTTGTTAGACATGGCTTACAGTTGAATCATATGCCAAACGCCTGCTCTTATACCCACGCGCCGGCAAATAACACAGGCTACTCCCAGGCTCCCCATACATCGGGGCAATAACCGACGGTGGCCTTTTTGCCGTTGCGCACGATGGGCTCGGCCAAGACCTGCTGATTCTCGAGTAGCTTGTCGAAGCGCTGGCTAGGGGTGAGGTGCTGAATGAGCGCGAGCGTCTCCTCGTCCTTGGCTTTGGGGTTGAGTAGCTTGTCGATGCCGCCGACCGCCTGCATCACGCTCGTGAGCTCGCCCTTGCTCATCTCCTTTTCCTTAAGGTCGATAAACTGCACCTTAATGCGGCGCTCTTTAAAATAACGCTGCGCCTTCTTGGTATCGAAGGACTTCTTGGTGCCAAAAATCTGAATCATTTTGTTCCGCCGTTCTACCTGATGAAGTTGGTCGTTGCGCGATCTGCCTCGGGCGCGTTGATACCGGCGGCATGGCCTGCCTCGATGCAGCGCAGGAGCCAGGCCATGTTTTTGCCGATGTTTCGCATGGTGGCAAGGCCCTCGGCGTCCCCATTGGCGTCGCCGGGCACGCGGCCAAAGACGTTGTTCCAGTAGGTGGAGGCGACCACGGGCATCTGGTTGATGGTGAAGTACTTGTTGAGTACATCGAACGTGGTCGACGTGCCGCCGCGGCGGGCAACGGCGACAGAGGCGCCCGGCTTGTGCGCAAAGGCCTTGCTGCCAGCATAAAACGCGCGGTCGAGGGCCGAGAGGATGCGGCCGCTGGGGTGCGCGTAATAGACGGGCGAGCCAAAGACAAAGCCGTCTGCCTGCTCGGCGGCGGCAATGAGCTCGTTGACCACGTCGTCGTCAAAGGTGCAGCGGCAATCGAGCTTGCCGCACTGGCCGCAACCGATGCAATCGCGAATGGGCTTGGCGCCCAGCTGAAACACCTTGGTATCAACGCCTTCTGCATTAAGTTGCTCGGCGACCTCGGCGAGTGCGCGGGCGGTATTGCCGTTTGCCTTGGGACTGCCATTGACCAAAAGAACCTTCATCACAAACTCCATCTGCTATCGGTGAATTCTGCTGAGAATTATCTCACGTTGCGTGCGACGGCGTTGGCACGGTGCGGGCGATGTTTATCTCGCAACGTTCTTAAGGGCGTTCATGCCTAAGGCCATCTAGGGGCATTTCGGTGCGGCATGGGGAATGCATCGGGAAACGTTCGATAAATGCTTATAAACACGTTTTTGACGGCATACGTTGGCAGATATACTTGTTTAGTTCAAAAGCATGAGAACGGAGATGGTTGCATGGCACAGCCGGATACGACGCGCACGGTGGGGCTCGCGCTTGAGGGAGGCGGCTACCGCGGTATGTATACGGCGGGCGTGCTCGATGTTTGGATGGAGCACGGTTTGACCTGCGACCATATGGTGGGTGTCTCTTATACACATCTCCGAGCCCACGAGACTAGGCATGATCTCGTATGCC
>URVF01000267.1 GCA_900551185.1 uncultured Collinsella sp.
CGTCGGCAGCGTCAGATGTGTATAAGAGACAGACGGTGCGTCCGTCTCGCTGGCGTTTACGCGCTGGCTGCGCCCGTCGCGCGTGTTCGATTCGCTGGACGAGTTGATCGCGACCGTCGAGGGTAATATTGACGATATTCGCCATAACTTGGGCGAACAGGGGGTGAGCATCCGTGATTAGCGATGAGGAGAAAGACCAGGTGCGCGCTGCGTCCGACCTGGTTGCCATCGTGCAGGAAACGGTTGAGCTCAAGCCCCGAGGCCACGAGTTTTGGGGCTGCTGCCCCTTCCATGGCGAAAAGACGCCGTCCTTTCACATTATCCCTGCCACGCAGGTGTGGCATTGCTTTGGCTGCGGTGAGGGCGGCGACGTCTTCACCTATATTATGAAGCGCGAAAACCTGAGCTTTCCCGAGTCGATACGCTACCTTGCCGATCGTGCCGGCATTGAGCTGCACGATACCGGTGCCCGTCGCGAGCGCGGTACCAAGCGTGCCCGCATCTACGACCTATGCGCCGAGACGGCTCAGTTCTACCACACCATGCTCATGCGCGGTAAGGATGGCCGTCCGCGCGAGTACTTCGCCAGTCGCGGTATGGGTGGCGATGTCTGTCGCCGCTACTGTCTGGGCTTTGCGCCGGGCCGCAACATGCTGGTGGCTCATCTGTCGCAGGCGGGCTTTACCCCGCAGGAGATGATCGACGCCAACGTGGCTGTCAGCCGCGGGCGCGGACAGCTTGCCGACCGCTTTTACGACCGCGTGATGTTCCCTATCGTTGATGAGCAGGGGCACAATATCGCCTTTGGCGGGCGCATCATGGGTGACGGTCAGCCTAAGTACCTCAACACCGCCGAGACGAGCGTATTCCATAAAAAGCGAAACCTCTATGGCTTTAACTGGGCCAAGGAGTTTATCGTCGCGCAAGATACCGCCATCGTGGTTGAGGGCTATACCGACTGCATCGCCTGCTGGGAGGCGGGGATCAAAAACGTCGTCGCCACGCTGGGCACGGCGCTGACGGAACATCATGTAAAGACGCTCACCCGATTTGCCAAGCGCATTGTATATATGTTCGATGGCGACGCCGCCGGCCAAAAGGCTGCCCGACGCGCGATTCAGTTTATCGAGCAGGATTCGATGGACCTTCGCTGCGTGGTCCTGCCCGACGGCAACGATCCCATGGAGTTCATCACGGCGCACGGCGGAGAGGAACTGCAGAAACGCATTGACGCTGCCGAGCCGCTCATGGACTTCGTGTACCGTTCGCTGCAGGAGTCGAGCGATATTACCACGCCGGGCGGTCGCGCCAAGGCGCTGGAAGATGCTCTGACGCTTATCTATCCGCTGCGCGACAGCTACATGATCGACACGTACTTTATCCAGATTGCCGACCTGTTGGGTTTGGACCTTGAGACCGTGCGCGCGAGCTCGGGCCGCGTGTTTCGCGATGTCGCCAAACGCGAGGACGCGGAGCGCCGCCGTGAGCAGAGCTATGAGCGCCAGAGGGCACAGGCCGAGCGCTCCGGAAACGCAGGCGGTTGGGCGTCTGGTTCGCAGGGGGCGCCTCGTGGCGCTTGGGCGTCGGGCGCGACGCCGCCGGTCTCTGCGCCGGTCGAAGAGGAGCCGTACGACTACGTTCCACTCGACGCTTATGGCGCCGCGCCGGTAGAGGTTGACGACGACCTGCCTCCGATTGATGTGCCGGCAGGGATGGACGGTGCAGCTTCGGTTGCCGATGCTTCGGCTGGCCCCGCAGCTCCGGCGATGCCGATCGTGCTCACCGATCTGGAGCGGAAGTCGCTGGCGGGGGAGCGCGAATTGCTGACGATGCTCACCAGCTACCCCGACTTGTTCCGCACGTATGCCGATCGCATCTGCTCCATCGAGTGGGTCGACCCGCGTCACGAGTCGATTGCATGGGCCGTACTGGCGACGCCCCCGGGCACCGATCCTGCGGCCTGCATGGATGCGGCTCGCGCGGTATGTCCCGAGGCGGCATCGCTTGTCAGTGCCGGACGCATCTCGGCGACGAGCAAACACCCCACCGAGACGAACATCGTCTTTATGCTTGACACGCTCGAGCTCTATACCATCC
>URVF01000268.1 GCA_900551185.1 uncultured Collinsella sp.
TCTACACGCGTAAGATCGTCGGCAGCGTCAGATGTGTATAAGAGACAGCTCCCGCATGCACAACAATACCAACGTGCTCGCTTTTGGCGCCCGCGTCGTGGGCTCCGAGCTCGCCAAGATGATCGTCGACGAGTGGCTCGACGCCGAGTTTGAGGGTGGTCGCCACGAGCGTCGCGTTAACCTCCTCAACGAGATCGACCACACGCGCGGCCTTAAGATCGTCGACGAAGCCTAAACTATTCAGTGCCACAAGCTAACAGCAGGGGCCCGCTCGGAACACATGTCCGAGCGGGCCCCTGCATAGATTTTGGAATAAAAGGGCGCCGCAGATGGAGTTCCGCGGCGCCCAAGCCACACGCTAACAGCTTTAAGGAGTCAAAGCTGGTTTAGCCAAAGAAGCGCTTGATCTCAATCTCGGCGTTCTCCAAACAGTCGGAGCCGTGGATCACGTTGGCGTTGACATCGACGGCAAAGTCGCCGCGGATGGTACCAGGAGCAGCGTCAAGCGGGTTGGTAGCGCCCATGAGGGTGCGCATCTTAGCAACAGCGGAGAGACCGGAAACGACCATCTTGACGACCGGACCGCTCGTCATAAAGTCGCAGAGACCGCCAAAGAAGGGCTTGTCGGCCAGATGGGCGTAGTGCTCCTCGACGGTAGCGCGCTCGAGCGTGGTCATCTCCATGCGCTCGATGACAAGGCCGCTGCGCTCGATGCGAGCAACAATCTCGCCGATCTTGCGGTCACGCACGGCGTCGGGCTTAATCATGATGAAGGTCTTCTCGATAGCCATAAAAGTAGCCTTTCAAGTAGGTTCGCGCGTGCCCAAGTCCCATTCCGGCACCCGCCTGGACTGCATCGTAACAGAGTTTTAGCTGCAGTTAAACAAAAAGCTGTTTATTGAAACGTTGCAATTTATTGAAGCGTTCCATATGTGTCACTTCTGTTTCGAAGCTCGATTAGAGTACCATCCGACTGCCCATCAACCGCATCGAGCAGAGCAGACGGTCGGTTGCCGCCCGCGAACGTACCCCCTTCACAACCTGCCCAAAGGTCCTACAGAAGTTCTCGACAAGCCCCTCCCCCATAGCAACAAAATACGGGCGTCCGCATCAGCAGATACCCGTAAAAGCAAAAACGATTTATCGATAAATGGCCAAAGCCGCTTCAGTCAAATCCCTACTTTGCCCCGTGGCCCATCTCGACGACCTTGGTCAGCGATCCAAACACGCCCTCGTCGGCCACGAGCTGTGCCTCGGCGCGCTGCAGCTGCACGGCAACGGCGGCAGGGGCGGTACCGCCCTCGGTCGTACGCGCGGCGACAATTGAGGGGATGTCGAGCGCCTCGGTAATATCGCGTTCAAAGAGCGGGCTTGCCTCCTGGAACACCTCAAACGGCAGGTCCTCAAGATTGCAGCCACGCTTCTCACACATCAGGACCAGATGGCCCACCACGGCATGTGCCTCGCGGAACGGCAGACCACGCTTAGCCAGGTAATCGGCAACATCGGTGGCGGCAAGGTGCCCCACGCCGCACTCGCGCGCCATGGCATCCTCGTTGACGGTCCAAGTCGAAATCATACCGGCCATAACCGACAGACACTGCATGAGCGTATGGGCGGTATCGAGCGCGCTCTCCTTGTCCTCCTGCAAGTCCTTGTTATAAGCAAGCGGCAAGCCCTTCATGGTTACCAGCAGCTGCACCAGGTTGCCGTACACGCGACCGCTCTTGCCGCGGATAAGCTCGGCAAAGTCGGGGTTCTTCTTCTGCGGCATGATAGACGAGCCGGTGGAGTAGGAGTCTGAAAGCGTGATAAAGCCAAATTCGGAGCTCGACCACAGCACGATCTCCTCGGAAAGACGCGACAGGTGCATCGCCATGACGGATCCGGCGTAATGCAGATCGAGCAGGAAATCACGGTCGGAAACCGCATCAAGCGAGTTGGGGATCACGCCCGCAAAGCCAAGTTCGGCAGCCGTCATCTGGCGATCGAGCGGATAGCTCGTACCGGCAAGCGCAGCGGCTGTCTCTTATACTCATCTGACGCTGCCGACGATCTTACGCGTGTAGATCTCGGTGGTCGCCGTATCAT
>URVF01000269.1 GCA_900551185.1 uncultured Collinsella sp.
CTGGTGATCTCCGCCTTGAGAGGGCGGCGTCCTAAACCGCTAGACGAACGGGCCACATGACATCTGCACTGCCGTGCTGCGAGCAAATATATTACGGGACAAAAAACGTCAGCGCAAGAAGAAATTCCAAATTGCCGAAAAATTGTCGGCAGGTTATGGAACACGCAGGTAAACTGGGTAGCTAATTCAAGTTAAGATGGACCAAAAGAGCTTCGCGATCGTTGGGAATGTTGTCTTCGATCACGGCGTCGAGGGCGGAGTTGAGAAGCTGACCCAGTTCCGGCCCGGGCTTGACTCCGGCACGGATCAGGTCGCCGCCGTTGATGGCGAGCATCTTGAGCGTATAGGGCTCCCCTGCCTTCAGCAGCTCGTGCGCCATCGCGCGCATCTCCTCAATCGTCTCAACGTAATAGAAGCACGACGGGGCCTTGCCGAGCGTGTCAGCACGCTTAAGGTCCATGAGCTCGTCAATCAGACGGGCCGTGTCGACGCCCTCGCCAGAAAGCGCGCACATCATATTGAGCAGGCAGGATCGCTCGGGACGCAGCGGTTTGTCGTGATATTTGATGAGCAGGTACACGTCGCGCACCAGGTCGTGCGAGAGAGCCAGGCGATCCATAATGACGCGCGCTTTCTTGGCACCGAGCTCGGGGTGACCATAGAAGTGTCCGCTGCCGGCGTGATCGACCGTAAAGCACTCGGGCTTGGAGACATCGTGCAAAAACGCCGCCCACATAAGGCTCGACGATGGCGCTACGCCATCGCACAGCGCCAGCTCCCCTGCCACTGTCAGCACACGGGCGATATGCTCGTAGACGTTAAACGCATGGTAGACACTTCGCTGATCAAACCCGCGACCCGCTGCCAACTCGGGCACAGCGGCACAGATGAGCTCGGGATAGCGAAGCATCGCGTCTCCCCCATGACCGGTCGAAAGAATGCCCTCGAGCTCAATACCCACACGCTCGCGCGCCACGGCATCGAGCAGCGGCGCGCACTCGGCAAGCGCACGCTTAGTCTCGGGCTCAATCATAAAGTCCAGACGGCAGGCAAAGCGCACCGCACGCAGCATGCGCAGGGCGTCCTCGTTAAAGCGACGCTTGGGATCACCGACAGCGCGAATCAGCTTGCGCTCCAGATCACCCTGGCCGTCGTAGCGGTCGACAAGCCCGCGTTCGGGATGCCAGGCCATGGCGTTGACGGTAAAGTCGCGGCGCGCCAGATCATCCTCGAGCGAGGCGGCACGCTCGACACTCTGAGGATGGCGCCCATCGGTGTAAAAGCCATCCAGACGGTACGTTGTGACCTCAATACGCTCGCCATCGGAAATAGCCGTGATTCCGCCAAATTTAATGCCCGACTCCACAACCGCGATGCCGGCGGCCTCGAGCGCCGCTTTGGACTCCTGCCACAGGCCGCTACAGCACATATCAACATCGTGGCTGGGGCACCCCATCAGGGCGTCGCGCACCCAACCGCCCACGTACCAAGCCTCAAGACCAGCCGCCTCAAGCGCGCGCAGGACGCACAGGGACGCATCGGACGGTTGAGTACCGTTGAGCGAAACATTGCACATGCCTATGGCCTCCTGCACTTGTGAGCGTTAATCGATGGTTCTCAAGAAGTCTAACAAGAAACGAGAAAGCGCGCACATGCAATCGCGTCATCGATTCGATAAAACGAGACAGCGACGCCATATGCGTTCAGTGCATAAAAAACACCCGCCTCGGAGATCCAAAGCGGGTGTTCGGCAGCGATTTTTCGATGCGGCTAGCAGACCTGGCGAACTTCGATGTTCTTCTTATATTCGTCGACCTTGGCAAAATCGCCCAAGCCCGGGCACTCGACCACGTTGGCGCCGGTGGCCATCGAAAGGCGCAGGGCGTCCTCGACGCGCTCGGGGGCGTCGTGCCACACGGACAAGAAGGCGGCGAGCGAGGAATCGCCGGCGCAGACGGTCGACAGCAGCTTGACCTCAAAGGTACGGTTGGCAAACCAGATGTGCTCGCCGTTGGAGAAGTACGCGCCGTCGCCACCCAGGGTCAACAGCTGTCTCTTATACACATCTCCGAGCCCACGAGACTAGGCA
>URVF01000270.1 GCA_900551185.1 uncultured Collinsella sp.
GATCTACACGCGTAAGATCGTCGGCAGCGTCAGATGTGTATAAGAGACAGCTTGGAGACCACGGAGCGAACCTGCGGGTTCTGGGCGAGCTTGGCGGTATAGGTTTTCATAAAGTCGAGGTAGGCCGGCAGGTCGAAGTAGAGGTTGTCGACCGGGCGCAGCTCGGGCACCTCGCCAGTGAGCTGGCTTTTGGGCGCGATGAGCTCCTCGGGCTCAAACTGGTGGCCCAGGTCGCACTCGTCGGCATAAGCCTTCTCGGACTTGCAGCCCTGGATGGGGCAGCGGCCGATCACCTGACGGCCGTTGAGGAACGTGCCGGCCTTGGCATCGTAGAACTGCAGCGTGGAGCGCTTGGAGATGGTGCCCTGCTCGTGCAGGCGCTTGATAATCTCGGCGGTCACCTCGTTGTGAATCTGCGCAGCCGGCTCAAGGCCCGAGCCGCCGTAGATGTCACAGCTGATGTTGTAGTTGTTGAGGGTCGCGGCCTGGCGGGAGTGATTGGATTCGACATACTCGCCGATGGACTTATCGTAGCCTTCGTTCTCCTTGAGCTTGCGGTAACTCTCCATGATGGGCGAGCCGTAGCAGTCGGTGCCCGAGGTGAAGATGACGTTCTCGCGGCCCAGACGGTCGCGCAGGAAGCGGGCGAAGAAGTCGGCCGGGACAAAGACGCCGCCGACGTGGCCAAAGTGAAGGCCCTTGTTGCCGTAGGGCTCGCCGGCGGTAACGATGGCGCGGCGAGGCCAGCTGGGACGGTCGTTCATGGAGTATTTGGATGCCATGGGACTCCTTCGCATATGGTGAGAGCGCGGCCGGGCACAAGGCCTGGCGACGCGGTGGTCAATTCGTGCATATCGTTCGACATTATCGCACATGCGGACGGGTACGTGGCAGGGGCGCTATCCTAAGATGCTATGAATGAGATTTCCAACATACATGCGTTTGAAGACGAGGATTTTCTGCACGCCTGCTTTGTGTGGGGGATGGCCGTGCTTGGCGCATTTGCCGTGTGCCTGGTGCCGGTGTTTATGCTGCTGGGCGGACCCGCGGACCTGGATGCGGCTGACGCGGGCGGCTGGATGGCCGTCTTGGGATGGATAGTCGGCTTGGCTGCGATCTCAATGGCGTCGTTCGCCGTGCACGAGCTGGTGCACGGTGTGTTTTTTAAGCTGCTGGCGCCTGCGGGCGCGCAGGTGACCTTTGGGGCGAATCGCGAGACGGCGATGATCTATGCCTGCGCCGAGGGCGTGGTGTATTCGCGCCAGCGGTACGTGGCAGTTTGCCTGGCGCCGACGGTTGTTGTGACGACAGCGTTTGCCCTGGGGTTTGCGTTCTCGGGCTATCCGCTGCTGTGCTACCTGGCGGCCGGCTTGCATTTGTCGGGCTGTGTGGGCGACTGGTACTACGTGCGAACCATTCTGCGCGATCGCCGCATTGTTGCCTGCGAGGACACGTCCTTTGGCGTGCGCTTTTTTGGGTGAGGAGATGTCGATGAAGTCGTTGTTGCTGCATGCGTGCTGTGCACCATGCTCGCTTGAGCCGGTTCGCCTGCTGCGCGAGGAGGGGTTTGAGCCCACGATTTGCTGGACCAACCCCAATATTCAACCGCGCGATGAATGGCAGCGCCGCTTGGACGAGCTGCGCCGGTGGTGTGCCGATGGCGACATCGAGCTCATCGAGGCAGGGGAGGACCGCGATCGCTGGGAGACCGGCGTGGCACCGCTGGGTGCCGATCGGCCTCGCCGCTGTCGCGCGTGCTATGCCCTGCGCTTGGCCGAGGCGTGCCGCGTGGCCCAGGAGCGCGGGTTTGAGTTTGTGGGCACGACGCTCGCCGTCTCGCCGTATCAGCTGTTCGATACCTGCAATGACGTGCTCAAGCGCCTGGCGGCGGCACGTGGGCTCACTCCGGTGATTCGCGATTTTCGCCCGTATTACCCCGAAGCGACACGCCGTTCGCGTTCGCGCGAGCTTGGCATGTATCGGCAGAACTACTGCGGCTGCCGCTTCTCGGCTGTCGAGGCGGCCATGGACCTGTCTCTTATACACATCTGACGCTGCCGACGATCT
>URVF01000271.1 GCA_900551185.1 uncultured Collinsella sp.
TCTACACGCGTAAGATCGTCGGCAGCGTCAGATGTGTATAAGAGACAGTACTTGGCACGATCGGCCACCTCGGGATCGATACCCGCCACATAGGGCAGGTAATTATGCTCGGCAACCAGCGGATAGTATTCGAGCTTGGCATCGGCGATCTTGGCACCCGCCTCAAAGACCGGGTAGCACGGATCGGGAACCAGAATGGTGTCACCCGGATCGAGCAGGGCCAGGCCCAAATGGCCCACGCCCTCCTGCGTGCCGTTGCACGACTGCACCATAGACGGCGTAATGCCCGAAACGCCAAAGCGACGCTCATAGTAATCGCACACGGCTTGCTTGAGTTCGGGCAGGTCGCGCAGGGCATACTTCCACATCTCGGGATCTTGGGCTGCCTGCGTGAGCGCCTCGACCACGTGGTCGTACGGCTTAAAGTCGGGCGTGCCCACGCTCATGTTGTAAATGGTCTTGCCCTGAGCCTTCAGCGCGAGAAGCTTGTTGTTGAGCGAGGCGAAGACCTCCGCGCCAAAGCGGTCGAGACGCTGCGATGCCTGCATGGTGCCACCTTTCGATATGAAAAACGCGGCGCTCCGACAAGAGCGCCGCGCGATACGGGCCATCAGATTGCAAAAGTGTAACGCTTGCAACCCCCGTATTGGTTCAATTTAGCCGACCTTAGTCAACTGGATTGAGCGCGTCGATCTGCGCAAGCCACAGACGCGAGCTAGCGTCACTCGGCATACGCCAATCGCCGCGCGGGCTGAGCGTCACCGAGCCCACCTTGGGACTATCGGGCAGGCAGCTGCGCTTAAACTGCTGGGCAAAGAAGCGACGGTAGAACGTACGTAGCCACGTGTGGACGGTCTTGGCGTCGTAGACGCCCTCGAAGCTCTTGAGCGCCATGCGGTAGATCTTGCCCGGCTCAAAGCCAAAACGCAGCAGGTAGTAGAGGAAGTAGTCGTGCAACTCGTACGGGCCCACCAAATCCTCGGTCTTCTGCGCAATCTCGCCGTCGCCCGTGGGCGGCAGAAGCTCGGGGGACACCGGCGTATCGAGGATATCGAGCAAGACCTCGGCAATGCGCCCGCCAAAGACATCGGCGGCATAGCGTACCAGATGGCGCACAAGCGTCTTGGGCACGCTCGCGTTGACGGCGTACATGCTCATGTGGTCGCCGTTATAGGTAGCCCAGCCGAGCGCCAGCTCCGACAGGTCGCCCGTGCCAATGACAAAACCGCCAGCCTGGTTGGCCAGATCCATCAGAATCTGCGTACGCTCGCGCGCCTGGCTGTTCTCGTAGGTCACGTCCTGCACAGCTGGATCATGCTCAATGTCCTTGAAGTGCTGCTCCACAGCCGCGTGGATCGAAACCTCGCGGAAGCTCACACCCAGGTCGCGAGCGAGCGACTCGGCATTCGACTTGGTGCGATGCGTCGTGCCGAAGCCGGGCATGGACACGGCTGTGATACCAGTGCGCGGCAGCCCCAGTGCATCGAAGGCACGCACGGTCACAAGCAGCGCTAGCGTGGAGTCCAAGCCGCCCGAAAGGCCGATAACCGCAGCCTTGGTACCCGTGTGGGCAAGGCGGGTCTTGAGGCCCGCAGTCTGCAGATCGAGGATCGTCTCGCAGCGCTCGGCCAAGTCGCCGTGGTCGGCCGGCACAAAGGGCGCGCGCGGGAAAACGCGGTCGATATCGCAGGCATCGCGCAGGACAGGTTCTTCGGCCAGCACGCCCTCAAACGAAAATTCAACGGCCGTGGCCTCCGGTGCATCGTCCGCTCGTGCCCACGTCGTCGAACGACGGCGCTCGGCAACCAGACGGTCAAGGTCAACGTCAGCGACGGCCATATCACAGGTAAGCAGTTTGGTGGCGGCGAGCTTGGAGCCATTTTCGTAGATAAGGTTCTCGCCCGCAAAGACCATGTCGGTCGTGGACTCGCCCTCGCTCGCGTCCGCGTAGGCATAGGCGCAGTACAGGCGTGCGCTCTGGTTAGAGATGAGGCTGCGGCGGTAATCCGCCTTACCGATAATCTCGTCCTGTCTCTTATACACATCTGACGCTGCCGACGA
>URVF01000272.1 GCA_900551185.1 uncultured Collinsella sp.
GGGATGTGCCCTTAGGAAAGCCCTCCCGGCCCCGCGGCCTTCGCAGCCTTACTTCAACGAGTTGTCTGATGGAAAAATGGCGTGCCGCCCCGTTTGGGGCGGCACGTTTTTGTTTGGACGGGCGTTTGCCGTGTGCGTTACTCAAAGTATTGGAACTTGTTCGTCGAGAAGGCAAACGTGACGATGAAGCCTTCGCTGGGCTCGGACGCTGCGGTGACGTCGATGCCCATCTTGGAGCACAGGCGCGCCACCAGGTAGAGGCCGATGCCCGTTGCGCGCTTGGTGGTGCGGCCGTTGTCGCCGGTAAAACCTTTCTCGAACACGCGCGGCAGGTCTGCCGCGCACACGCCGCAGCCGTTATCGGCAACGGTGAGCTCGATGCGCTCGCTCGCCAGGCCCTCGTCCAGCAACGCGCCCGAAAACACGATCTTTGCGCCGTCCTCACGCGCATATTTAATGCTGTTCTGAATGAGCTGGCCCAGAATAAACTCGAGCCATTTCTCGTCGGTAAAGACCTCAAAGTCGAGGTTCTCGCACACCGGCGCCACATGTGCCGCGATGAGCTCGCGCGCGTTGGCTTTAATCGCGCCCGTCACCAAGGTCTTGAGATCCCAGCGGCGAATCAGGTAGTCCCGCTCCACGACTTCCGAGCGCGCGTAGTACAGCGCCTGGTCGATATAGCGCTCCACGCGAGCCAGCTCGCGACCCAGGTCATCCACACGCGACAGGTCGTCTTCGCTGCCGTCCAGGTTTTCCAAAATCAGGTGGGCCGCCGCCAGGGGCAGCTTGGCCTCGTGGACCCAGCTCTCGATATAGTCGCGATAGTCATCGGTCTGACGCCGGCCTTCGGCAACCTCGTCGCAGGCAGCTTTGCCCACCCGGCGCAAGACCTCGTACTCGAGCTCGCCCTCGGCATAGGTCGGGCATTGCACCATCTCCTGCACCCATGCGGGACTCTTGAGCTCCTCTGCCGCACGCTCCAGCTGGCGCAGAAAACGACGGCGACGCGCATACTCGATCACGATGCCGAGCATGCCGAAGATAAAGGACACGCCGACCGCCACGACCACGATGGAAACGGGGGCGCCGGCGACCGTCAGCACAAAGCAGCTCAGCAGCACACCGCACGTCCACACGGCGACGGGAAGCAGCGCATCTTTAAAGAACTTGCCAAACGACATAGCCGGCCCCTAGACCGAATAGCCTTGGCCGCGATGCGTAGTCAAATACCCCTTGATGCCGATTTTTTCGAGCGTGGTGCGCAGGCGGTTGATGTTGACGGTGAGCGTATTGTCGTCCACGAAGGCATCGGAGTCCCACAGGTCCTGCATGATAGCCGAGCGCGAGACGATCTTGCCCGCGCGGCTCAGAAGCAGTGAGAGGATACGCAGTTCGTTTTTGGTGAGCTCGGTGCTAGTGCCGGTTTGCGTGTTGGCGACCATTGAGCGGGCGAGGTCGAGCTCCAGCCCCTTGTGGACAAGTGTGCTGCGCTCGCCCGCCGACGCGGTGCGACGCAGCAAGGCATTGATGCGCGCCACGAGCACACGGGCGCTGTAGGGCTTGGGAACAAAGTCGTCCGCGCCGAGCGTCATGGCCATGACCTCGTCGATCTCGGTCGTGCGCGATGTGAGAACGATGATGGGAACCTCGGATTCGCGGCGAACCTCGTGGCAGATATGCTGGCCGTCCTTGACGGGAAGCGTGAGGTCGAGCAGCACCAGGTCGGGCGCGGCGGCGAGAATATCGCGCGAGACATGCTCGAACGATTCGCAGGCCTCGACCTCAAAACCCGCACGGGCCAGGATGTCGGCAAGCTCACGACGAATGGGCTCGTCGTCCTCAACGATATAGATCAGCGCCATTGATTCCGCTCCCCTCTTGGTTGTCTTGTCCCATTATGACCGCAAAGCTGCAGGTACGCGCCTCGCGCGGCACCAAGGTGACAGAACTGTTCGCGAGCGGGGGCGTTTCGTCCGCCCCGCACTCGCAGCGGTGGCGGAGACCAAAATGATTCTTTAATCCCCGTCCCAGAAAAATCATTTAGCGGCGGGCACG
>URVF01000273.1 GCA_900551185.1 uncultured Collinsella sp.
CGAGATCATGCCTAGTCTCGTGGGCTCGGAGATGTGTATAAGAGACAGGGCGTAGAGGGCGAGCGAGCCGATCAGGCCGATGTTGGGGCCTTCGGGGGTCTCGATCGGGCACATGCGGCTGTAGTGCGAGTTGTGAACGTCGCGGACGGCCGTCGGCACGTTGGTGCGGCGGCTGGAGCCGGACTTGTGGCCGGCAAGACCGCCAGGGCCGAGTGCGGACAGACGGCGCTTGTGGGTCAGACCGGTCAGGGGGTTCGCCTGGTCCATGAACTGCGAGAGCTGCGAGGAACCGAAGAACTCCTTGATGGAGGCCACGATCGGGCGGATGTTGATGAGCGACTGCGGGGTGATCTCGTCGATGTCCTGGGAGCTCATGCGCTCACGGACGACGCGCTCCATACGGCTCATGCCGATACGGAACTGGTTGGCGACGAGCTCGCCGACGGTGCGGATGCGGCGGTTGCCAAAGTGGTCGATGTCGTCGACCTTGAAGCCCTGCTCGCCGGCAGCGAGGGACAGCAGGTAGCGCAGCGTCGCGACGATATCCTCGTCGGTGAGCACCGTGACCTCTTCCTCGGTGGTGAGGTTGAGCTTCTTGTTGACCTTGTAGCGACCGACGCGGGCCAGGTCGTAGCGCTGCGGGTTGAAGAGCAGACCCTCGAGCAGGCTGCGGGAAGCGTCCACGGTGGGAGGCTCGCCCGGGCGCAGGCGACGGTAGATCTCGATGAGGGCGTCCTCGCGAGTGAGGGCGGTGTCGCGCTCCAGGGTGCGCTTGATCACATCGGAGTTGCCGAGCAGCTCGATGATATCGTCGTTGGTGACGGCAATGCCAAGGGCGCGCAGGAACATCGTGGCACTCTGCTTGCGCTTACGGTCGATGGAGACCATGAGCTGGTCGCGCTTGTCGACCTCAAACTCAAGCCAGGCACCGCGGGACGGGATGATCTGGGCCTTGTAGATCTGCTTGCCCGAATCCATCTCGGAGCTGTAGTACACGCCCGGGGAACGGACGAGCTGCGAGACGACGATACGCTCGGTACCGTTGATGATGAAGGTGCCCTGATCGGTCATCATGGGGAAGTCGCCCATAAAGACGAGCTGCTCCTTGATCTCGCCGGTCTCCTTGTTGGTGAGACGGACGTCGGTCAGGAGCGGAGCCTGATAGGTCATGTCCTTCTCGCGGCACTCCTCGACGGTGTGCGCAGGGTCGCCGAACTGATGCTCGCCGAAGGTAACCTCGAGAACATGGTTCTGGCTCTGGATGGGGCTGGATTCCTTGAACGCCTCACGAAGGCCCTCGTCCTTAAAACGCTCAAAGGATTCCCTTTGAACAGAGATAAGGTTGGGGAGCTCCATGGCCTCCGGGATTTTCCCGAAGCTGACGCGCTTGCGCTCAGTGGCAGTGTATGCGTAGGTCACCAGGTTTTTCCTCCTTCACGGAAATGCTCGGTGGGTTGGCGAGGCATAGCTTCGCCAGTTATCGCAACCTAATAGTTTA
This sequence comes from uncultured Collinsella sp., assembly GCA_900551185.1. GTDB lineage: Bacteria > Actinomycetota > Coriobacteriia > Coriobacteriales > Coriobacteriaceae > Collinsella. The sequence goes on from URVF01000273.1 coordinate 1,499, forward strand.
TCAGGTACCGACCGTTGGGCAAGAAAAGCCTTGACGCGATTGAGTTTTTGGAGTAGCAAAGTTTTTCGACAGAAAACACGCAGGTAGATGGGTGTGTATCGAACATCTGTTCATATATTTTCTGTGAACAGAGAGCCGGCAATCGCAGCTCTTATAAAAAACGGGCGCGAACCGAGGTCCGCGCCCGTAAATGTCGATGCCCGAAGGCTTACTTGCGCATCAATCCGCCACGCTCGTCGATGGCATCCCAGAAGGCATCGGCAAAGCGGGGGTCGCTTGCAGCCATGAGGGCGTTGGTGGCCATCCAGCCAGAGGGAGTGCCGGTGTCGTAGCCCGACAGCGGGTCGATGACGACGGCATACATGGCCTCGCGATCGAGCGAACGGGCCATGGCGTCGGTGAGCTGGATCTCGCCGCCCTTGCCGGCCTGCTGATCTGCCAGCAGGTCCATGACCAGCGGGCTCAGCAAGTAGCGACCGACGATGTACAGGTTCTGTCTCTTATACACATCTCCGAGCCCACGAGACTAGGCATGATCTCGT
>URVF01000274.1 GCA_900551185.1 uncultured Collinsella sp.
GTCTCGTGGGCTCGGAGATGTGTATAAGAGACAGCCGCGGGCGTGCGTGCGGCTCTGCTGGCGGCGGGGCTGCTGCGGAGCTTGCGCTCGCCGTGGGCGACCGGGCGCCCTGGTCGCCGGCGCTCGACGGACTGGTGCTTCATGTGCCCGCCGGTGGACGCACCTGTGTGATGGGCGCTTCGGGCGTGGGCAAGTCGACGTTGCTTGCGCTGGTGGCGGGGGAGTGCGCACCGTGCTCCATGGTGTTTCAGGATGTGCGCCTGGTCGAGGACGCCTCTGCTTTGGATAACGTGCTGGTGTGCGCCGATGCACGCGTGAATACCTCGAGTGCCGCTGCCTTGTTGCGCCTGCTGGTACCGGGGATCGATGTGCATGCCCGCGTGGCCGAGCTCTCGGGCGGGCAGCGCCGTCGTGTCGAGATTGCCCGAGCCCTGCTGTGTCCGGGCGGCGCAGTGATTCTGGACGAGCCCTTTACCGGTCTAGACATCGCTGCGCGCGACGCATGCACCGAGGTCGTGCTCGACTTGCTCGACGGCCGTATGCTGTTGCTTGCCACGCACGATTCCGCTGACGCTCGGGCCCTCAATATCTCGGACATCATCACGCTCTAAAGACTTACTCAGCAACAAATTGATCCGTTTTTTCTCCGTCCCCATGGGGTCGGGTATGGTATTCTATCTACGGGGTAATACTTAGGAATACCAAGTAATACCAACGCCGTAGAACAAACTCCAGATGCGGGCCAATCGGGTTGCCTTCACAGCCCGTCGCCCAGCCGCGTGGCCCGCATCCATCCGCACCACCGTCGTTTCAAGAAGGAAGCGCCATGGCAGAACACATGACCCCGGTTGTCGCGAAGGTTTTGCCCGAGGAAAAGGCGGCCTTCGCGGCGGCAACCCAGCTCGTGGGCACCACGCCGTCCAACGCCATCCGCATGTTCATCGCCGCTTTCAATCGCTGTGGCACCTTCCCGTTCGACATTTCGCCCAACGGGGCCTTTGGCGCTGCGCCCGATTCTCATCAACAATGACTGTTCCAAACTGCCGGCACTTGGGGACGTTCTTTTTCTGCCGGCAGTTAAGGAACGTCCCTAAGTGCCGGGTTTTGAGGAGGTTGGCATGCTCAATGCGATGGCGTGGGCGCTTGCCTGTTTTGGCGTTGTCGCTGCCGATATAGCCCTGAGCGTGGTTCTGTTTTCAGTTCTCGATGCCGTGTCGGTGCTGACGGGCTATCCGATCGACAATCTCGATATCCAATGGTTCCAGGCTGCCGCTCAGACGGCGTCATTTTTGATGGCGCTGCTGTGGTGGCGTTATCTGTGGCCCCGCTCCTTCATGGCGCGCCGGCAAGGCGAGCGCCCGCTCGGTGGGGGAGCAAGCGCGGCATGGAAGCGCATTGTCTGCGTTGTCGTGATCGGCCTATCCATGCAGGTGGTCATTAGCTACCTATGCGACGGCGTGCTGTCGCTGCTGCCCGAGGTCGCGGCAGACTATAGCGAGCTCGTCGAGGAAACGGGCATGGGCGATACCAGCCTTCTTGCGGTCTTGACCACAGTGCTCGGCGCTCCGTTTTGCGAAGAGCTCCTGGTGCGCGGCATCATCTTTGAGTTTTCGCTGCGTGCGTTTAATCCACAGTGCCGTTCGCTCTGGAAGCGCCGGCGCCGCGCGAACGCGCAGGACGGCGCCATAGTGCCCTGGGCGGCCCCGAGTACCTGGGGCGTCGCCGCGGCAATCGTACTGCAGGCGGCGGTCTTCGGCTTTATGCACATGAACTGGGTGCAGGGCTGCTATGCGGGCGCCGCCGCCCTCATTTTTGGTTGGGTGCTCGTGACCACCGGAAAGCTCCGCTACACGATCCTGCTGCACTTTGCCTTTAATGCCGGGTCGTATCTCATGACGATGCTCTGGTTTGTGAACACGCCGCTCGACGTGGCGGTCACGGTTGCCATCGCCGGCATCATCCTCGTGGAGGCGATGCGCTCACTGCGCCACGCTGTCTCTTATACACATCTGACGCTGCCGACGATCTTACGCGTGT
>URVF01000275.1 GCA_900551185.1 uncultured Collinsella sp.
CGCGTAAGATCGTCGGCAGCGTCAGATGTGTATAAGAGACAGTTAACGACGGCATCTACGCCACGTGGAGCAGCTTGCTCCCCATCCTCTCCCATAGCACGCGCCCCCTTAATGAGCTTGCGCCGTGGGCCGGTTTTACCGCCACCGGCTGGGTCAAGCTCTTTGGCCTTCCTGCCATCGCAGCTGCGTTCTACTCCACCGCAAAACCCGAGCGCCGCGCCGGCCTCAGGGTCATCCTTGTTCCCGCCATCATCGCCTCGGTGGTTTGCGGCGTTACCGAGCCACTCGAGTTTCTCTTTATGTTCACCCACCCCGGGCTCTTTTTGCTCTACGCCGTCTTATCGTCTTGCCTTGCCACAACCATGAATCTCTTTGGCATCGTCGGCATCTTCTCGGGCGGCCTCATGGAGATGGCAGCCTTCAACTTTATTCCGCTCATGCGCACGCATGCCGGTGCCTATCTTTTGGCGCTCGGTATCGGCCTTGCCTTTAGCCTCATCTTTTTTGTTAGTTTTCGAGCACTCATCTTGGTCTATGACCTTAAGACACCGGGCCGCGAGGATCATGTTGCCAATCGCGCGGCAATCGATTGTTTAACGGGAAGCGACTTTGCCAAAGAGCAATCCCCCAATGACGAGGTCGATAGTCGATCCGATCAAGATCACGTCCTCGCTGAGCGGGTAATTCAGCTTTTAGGTGGCGTTGGCAATATCGTGGGCGCAACCAACTGCGCCACGCGCCTGCGCGTCGAGGTCGCAGACCCTTCCATCGTTGCAGATAACGCGTCGTTTGTCGCGGTGGGCGCCAAGGGCCTCATCATTACGGGCAAGACCGCCCAGGTGGTCATCGGCATCTCCGTTCCCCGCGTTAAAGAGCATTTTGACCAGATCATGGGCCTCGAGCCGGAATTTGTGCCCACCACCTCGGCCTCCCCTGCCGCCAGCGCAGCCCATAAGCGCGGCGATATTTGCTTCTTCGATATCGACGGAACGCTCGCCTGGCAAGACCCCAGGCTCGCCCAAGACCTTCCCGAAGACGAGCGGGACCTCTCCCCCTATCCCAACGAGGCGGTTTCGCAGGCAATCCGCGAGTTTGTCGCCAACGGCAACATGGCCTTTATCTGCACGGGACGTACCCTCAGCTGCATCCACCCCAAACTTCTTGAGCTGCCTTGGACCGGCATCGTCTGTCTTGCGGGCGGTTACGCCGAGATCAACGGACACGCAATTCGCGATCTGTCGATGACGCCCAGCATGCTGCAGCATCTTGCCCCCTATCTTGAGCAATCGGGCGAGGTCATCCGCTTTGAGGGCCTCAACGGCGTCGTGCGCATGAGTGCCGATGCCCCCGATGCCCCCGGATACGCGCGCACCCTGGGCGACGCAGTCACGCAGCTGCAACATTACAGTGTCTACAAGATCTTGATGTCTACATCGCTCGCCAACCACATCGCTCAAGATAAGGCACTTGAGCCGCTGCTGTGCTTTAACGAGCTCGAACTCGAGGTAACCGAAATCTCGCCCCGCGAATGCACGAAGCGCGGGGGCATCCAGTCTGTACTCGACGCCCTCGACCCCCACCACGGAACCGTATACGGCATTGGCGACGCCAGCAATGACGTCTCGCTGATGAACGCCGTCGATGTCGGTATCGCCATGGGCAATGCGCCGGACTATCTCAAGGATAAGGCCGATTACGTGACCGACACCGTCGATCACGACGGTGTCGTTGCGGCGCTCGAGCATTTTAGGCTGATTTAGGCGCGCTCCATCAAACGCACGCCCGTTGTCCTAAATCGCCAAAACTGCCGCGCCAAACGCCCTGATGTGGCAATATGTTGTCTGCATATTGCATCAATGCAACCTCAGAAAGAATGCGAGAACCCGTGTCCAGTCCGTTTACCAGCTTTTTAGCCCAGCACTTTGACCAGATTAACGACTATCTGGCCACGTTCTTTGACGGACAGGCGACCTCTGCCGATATCGAGCGCTACCTGTATGCGCCTGTCTCTTATACACATCTCCGAGCCC
>URVF01000276.1 GCA_900551185.1 uncultured Collinsella sp.
TCTACACGCGTAAGATCGTCGGCAGCGTCAGATGTGTATAAGAGACAGGAACATGCCGACGACGATGGAAGGCAGCGAGGACAACGTCTCGATGGCGGTGGAGGCGATGTCGCGGATGGGTCCGTCCGGCGCGTACTCAACCAAAAAGACCGCGCCACCCAGGCTGATGGGCACCGAGATGATCAGGGTGATCAGCAGCAGGTAGAACGAGTCGAACAGCTGGTAGAGCACGCCGCCCTGCGTTCCGTTGGCGCGCGACGGCTCCGTGAGAAAGCCCGGCTGGAACAGCGTCGAGATGCCCTCGAACAGGATATAGGCCACCATGGAGACGACGATGAGCATGACGATGGCGACGATCGCCGTCAACACGCCCGTGGCGAAGCGGTCCTGCTTTTGGACACGCCCGAGCCTCGCCTCGTCGATGTGGATACGCGTGCTAGCCACGAGCCTTCGCCCCCTTGCGGCCGATAAGGTGGATGATCAGGATGAAGATGAGACTCATGCCCATCAGCAGCAGGCCGAGCGCCCACAGAACATCGTCTTGGGCCGAGCCCTCGGCATAGACTGCCATGGACGTGGTGAGCGTGGTGGTAATGGTCGAAGCCGGCGACAGCAGCGACGTCGGCATGGCCTCGATGCCGCCGATGACCATGCGCACGGCGAGCGTCTCGCCAAAGGCGCGGGTCATGCCCAAGATAACCGCGGTCATGAGCGACGGCATGGCGGACTTGAGCACCACGTGCCAGATGGTCTGCCAGCGGGTGTAGCCCAGCGCGAGCGAGCCCTGGCGGTAGCCGTCGGGCACGGCGCGCAGGCCATCGACCGAAAGCGTGGTCATCGTCGGCAGAATCATGACCGCCAGCACGATGGCGCCGGGCAAGATGCCCAGGCCCGTGCTCACGTGGAAAACGCTCTTCATAAGACCGACGACCACGTGAAAACCGATCAGGCCAAAGACGACCGAGGGGATGCCGGTCAAAAGCTCAATGAGCGGCTGAAAGATCTTAGAGCCAAACTTAGGGCTAATCTCGACCGCAAAGATGGCAGAGCCGATGGCGATGGGCAGCGCGATAAGCGTGGAGAGCACCATGACCGCAAACGAGGTGACGATCAGGGGCAGGGCGCCGGTATAGGGCAGGCCGTTTTCGGCTGTGTTGGCCAGGTCCCACTTGGTGCCGGTGAAAAACTCGACGACCGAGACGCCGTCCTTGACAAAAGCCGAGAGGCCCTTTTGGGCGACCATAAAGATGAGCGCGGCAACGACAAGCGTCACGAGCGCTACGCACGCGCCCGTGACGCCCAGGCCCACGTTCTCAAGGTCGCGCTTTGGCAGCTGTTTTGCCATTGCAAACCTTTCCGGGGCGATTACTTATTTAGCAGAGACCTTGCCGCTGGCGTCCTTGACGACCTTCATGGCAGAGACGGGGATGAAGCCCTGCTCCTCGACGAGCTTGCCCTGGACGTCGTCGGAAAGCATGAACTCCAGGAAGGCCTTGGTGGCCTCGTCGGCGTCCTTGGAGCAGTACATGTGCTCGGTAGCCCAGATCTTGAAGGAGTCATCAGTGACATTCTTGCTCTTGGGCTCGACGCCCTCGACCTTGATGGCGTTGAACTTGGAGTCATCGAAGTGCGAGAAGTCGAGGTAGGAGATGGCGTTATCGGTGCTGCCCATCTGAGTCTGGACGTCGCCGGACTTGTCGAGCTCGGCGTCGCCCTTAAAGTCGACGGCCTCATCGCCAAAGACGGCGGCCTCGAAGGTGGCGCGGGTGCCGGAGCCGGCCTTGCGGTTGAGGACGACGATGGTGGCGTCGTCGCCGCCGACCTCCTTCCAGTTGGTAATCTGACCGGAGAAGATACCCTTGAGCTGCTCGAGGGACAGGTCGTCGACCTTGACGTTCTTGGAGACGACGGGGCCCATGCCCACGACGGCGACCTCGTGGTCGACGAGGTTCTTGACTTGATCGGCCTCGAGCTTGGTCTCGGCGAAGACGTCGGAGTTGCCG
>URVF01000277.1 GCA_900551185.1 uncultured Collinsella sp.
TCTCGTGGGCTCGGAGATGTGTATAAGAGACAGTCGACAAGACGCACGGCAACGCACATGGTGGGCAACTCGACGGTAGGCAGCGAGCCGCCACCAGGGGTCGACGATTCCTCGACGATCTCCACCTGAACGGCGCACGGGCAACCGGCCTTATCGAGCCCGGCGACCATCCGATCGCGCAGCTTGCGGGCACGACGCTCCAGATGAGCCTGCGGGAGCGTGAGCATGTTGAGCACCGGAATATCGCGATGGGCAACATCGGCGCCGTCCATGTAGATACGCAGCGTGGCCTCGAGCGCCGTCAGCGCGAGCTTGCCCGGGCGCAGGGCGCGCATAAGCGGATGTGACCCACAGGCCTGGACCAGATTGCGACGGCCCATGATAATGCCCGCTTGTGCGGCACCGAGCAGTTTATCGCCCGAGCACGACACCAGATCGAGCCCTGCCAAAACCGAAGCCGGCGTGGTTTCTTCGCCGCCGCGCACCAAGATGTCGTCAGGCAACAGCGCGCCCGACCCCTGGTCCTCGTAGAACAGCAGGCCATGCTTGTGGGCCAGAGCGGCAAGCTCCCGAGAGCCCACCTCCTCGTGAAAGCCCTCGATGCGATAGTTGGAAGGATGGACCTTGAGGATCATCGCCGTATCGGGCGTGATGGCGCGCTCATAGTCGTCCAAATGCGTGCGGTTGGTGGCGCCGACCTCGACGAGTTTGGCGCCCGAAGCCGCCATGACATCGGGGATGCGGAAGCTGCCGCCGATCTCGACAAGCTCGCCGCGGCTGACGATAACCTCCTTGCCTGCGGCATGGGTCGCCAGCACCAGCAGTACCGCGGCGGCGTTGTTGTTGACCACGAGCGCGTCCTCGGCACCGGTGAGCGAGCGGATCAGCTGCGCGGCGTGCTCCTTGCGCGACCCGCGCGAACAAGTGTCCACGCTGTACTCGAGCGTGCTGTACCCGCGCGCAACCTCGGCCACGGCCTTGGCGACCGACTCCGCGAGCGGGGCGCGGCCCAAGTTGGTATGGATGACCACACCCGTGGCATTAACTGCTGGGCGCAGGCTCGGCAGCGCAGAGCGATGCGCACGCCACTCGATGGCCGAGGCTAGGTCGCGCTTGGAACGCGGGGCGGCACCGGCACGAATCGCAGCGCGCTCCTCGTCGAGCTCGGCCGTCACGGCAGCATGGACCACCGCGTCGCAGGTCTCCCCCGCCGCCTTCACCACCGGCCACTCGGCAAGCAGCTCGTTGACGGAAGGAATAGCGCGAAGGCGGGCGCGTACCTCATCGGACATGTTCTGGCTATCGCTCATGTGCGGCCTTTCAAAACCAAAGGTGAATCAATCGTTCGAACGTCAAACTATCAGCCAATTCGATCGGCTGAGTCAATCAATCGCTATTATCCTCGCGCGCCGCGATCTTTTCCACGCGAACGGCGTTTTCCTGAGTGAGCGCGGCGCCCGTCAACGGGTCCCAACGCAACGGTGTATGGTCGAGCGGGCCGACGCCCAAGGCTTGAGCGCCGCCGGCATCGGCGCCAAACGAACGTCCGCCGGGGGCGGCCGACGTAAAGATACACGTCGGATGCAGATACGGCGTCGTCTCCACGCGCACGCGGTCGCGGCCCATATCGCTCACGAGCTCGACGATCTCGCCGTCGGCGATGCCCATGTGCGCAGCAGCATCGGCATTCATCTGCACGGCATCCAGGTCCGATCCAGCCTCGGCGGCACCTTGAGCCGCAAGCCTGCGCGAGGTGTGCGACTCAAAGGGATGGTTGCCACTAATGAGGCGAAACATCCCCGGGCCGGGCTCCACCATGGGCGCAATCCAGTTGGGCACACGACCCATGCCGACTCGTTCCCATACGCCGCTTGCCAGCGCAATTTTGCCGCCGGCAAGCGGAATCACCGGCTCACCCGTGCGCGACGGCAGCGCCACGCCCGTATCGGCCCAGCAGCGCTCCTTGAGCTCGGCCAGATCGATCCCACAAGGCGCCACCT